>NZ_JAKUGX010000002.1:0-271604 GCF_022664195.1 Bacillus cereus group sp. BfR-BA-01316 | reverse complement strand
ATGCCGATAATGGATAACAATCAAATGCCAAACATGATGCCGATAATGGATAACAATCAAATGCCAAACATGATGCCGATAACGGATAACAATCAAATACCGAACATAATGCCAATAATGGATAACAATCAAATGCCGAACATGATGCCGATAATGGATAACAATCAAATGCCAAACATGATGCCGATAATGGATAACAATCAAATGCCGAACATGATGCCGATAATGGATAACAATCAAATGCCGAACATGATGCCAATAATGGATAACAATCAAATGCCGAACATGATGCCAATAATGGATAACAACCAACCACCGAATATGATGCCATATCAAATGCCGTATCAACAGCCAATGATGCCGCCATATCCGCATTATCAGCAACAAAATCCATACAATCAAATGCCGCCACAATATACTTCTATGCCAAATCCAAATATGATGCCAATGGATAATAATATGCCACCACTCGTGCAAGGGGAAGAAGATTGTGGATGCGGAGGAGAGAGTAGGTTATATAGTCCGCAACCGGGTGGACCACAATACGCCAATCCTTTATATTATCAACCGACTCAGCCAGCATATGCACCGCAGCCAGGAACGATGTATTATCAGCCAGATCCACCAAATGTATTTGGAGAACCAGTTTCAGAAGAAGAGGATGAAGAGGAAGTTTAAAAAAGGTGGGGTTATTCCCGCCTTTTTTGTATTCGTGATAGTCAGGAATATGGTGAATTTACATTAAGTGCTAGAAAATTCCTAGTGAAATATTAACAGTGTAAAAAACCTCTCTGTTACTCATCATAAGGGGGAGCTTTTCGAAAGAGAAGTTCATTCTAACAAGGGGGGGTTTTGTATTGAATACGAAAGTAAAAGTTATTGCTGCTTCTTTGTTAGTTACCAGTGCATTAGCTGCATGTGGTACACCAAAAGATAATAATGCGATGGATGGACGTAACTATAATTACGAGCGTACATCTTATAATGATACACACCGATATAATGATAATGTAACGCGTAACGATCGTTCTACAGATTATGTAACATATAGAAACGGTCGTAATGACGCAGGATCCAACTATTATCGTGATGTAAATTATAATGGGCAAATTGCTAATCCGCACCCAACTCGTAATATTACAATGAACAATTCATACATTAACAATGATGGTAAAACTGCGGAGAAAATTACGAATCGTGTAAAACGTATGAATAACGTAGATCGAGTTTCTACAGTTGTATATGGAAACGATGTAGCGATTGCGGTAAAGCCACGTAATTCAGCGACAGATGAAACAGCAATGGCAAACGAAATTCGTCAAGCTGTTGCGAATGAAGTTGGAAATAGAAATGTTTATGTTTCTGTAAGAAATGACATGTTTACTCGTGTGGATGCAATGAGTACACGTCTACGTAACGGCACAGTTACAAACGATTTTAATCGTGACATAACAAATATGTTCCGAGATATTCGTTATGGATTAACTGGTACAGTGCGATAGCAAAACAAAAGAGGAGGGGCTTAGCCCTTCCTCTTTATTCTTCTTCATCTTGTAAACGACGTTTTTTGATGAAATAACTAATGGAATAAGAAACTAAAAAGCATATGAAGAAAACACTACCTGTTAGAAGTGCTTCAAACAGAGGTCTTTCTGGACTGAAAATGATATAAATAATAATCATAATAGTTCCTACAATAAGAGAGCGTAAGACAAGCTTGTAATAAGGAGTTAATTTTATTTCCTTTTTGCCTTCTTCCACATCAATTGAAACGCTTAACTGTAAATAAGCAAGTAAAATACTCGTAAGCATAAATAATAGCCACAATGGAGATTTCGTAATTTGATCAATTCCTTCAGTGAATCCGATATAGCCTAAAATTCCAATTACGCCAATGTATTGAAAAATAAAGACAATACGTATATTTTTTAATGTTTGAAGAATGAGACGTTCATCCTTTATTTTTTTCACAATATCCATCTCCTGTTTATATTTATAGCATTAATTGTAATGTATATATTACACTAATCAATTTATAATTTACATAAATTTCGATTGGATGAAAAGAGGAAGAAAAATATGTTTAGAAACATGTTGCGCTTCTATCTTATTAATGTTATATTAGCAAAGCGATGAGCTAATTTACGTAAGTCGAGAGATATGCTTAAGTGCTAAACACGCGAATGTGGTCGCCTGGTTTCTCGCCGTAAACGCATCAAGACGCCTGCTTTGCAGGCGTCTTTCATTTTATATAAAAGTAAATGATACATGCAGATGAGGATTAACCCTTATCTGCATTTTTTATTTTCCTTAGAAATTTAATGCTATTGTTTATATGGATAAAACCCCCATTTCCGGAAAAGCTACAAATGAAAGTATGATTTTGCCTAGAAGAGGTGAACGGAAATGAAATGGATACTAATTGCATTGCAAGCTTTCGTTATGATGTTTTGCTTAGCTTATGGATCCGATGTGAGGGCAGAAGTAACGGAAAAAGAACCTCAAGTTACAATTTTATTAGAGCGTATGTATGTTGATGGCGAAGTAAGTGAAGAAATATTTACAGAAAAAGTAGCGGATTTAGAAAAGTTTTTACAGCAATATAAAGAGTGGCAACTTGTTGATCGTGATGATGTGCAAATCGTATTACAAAAGAAAGTTGATGATATTTCTCCTTTACTGAAAACGAGCGGTTATTTTGGTGTTTCAGAGGAAGGGATATTGCAAATTTTCAAAGGGGTACCGAAAAGTGATAACGCGATCCATTCCTTCTTTCAAATTGATATGAAAAAGCTTGAAAGTTATGAGCGTGCGAAATTGAAACGTGGTATTCGCATAAAATCAAAAGAAGGTTTTGTAAAGACAATCGAAAAAATGAAGCAGTACGCAGTGCAAAATAAGAAAAAAAGCAGCTCAGGGTGAGCTGCTTTTTTTCTTATTTATTCTTAGCTAAAATTTGTTTTGCGATTTCATCAATTAGCATGTCTTTTCCGATTGGATTGAATGCTTTCGTATTGAAGACTTCGTTTGATACTTCATATACGTGATTGTTTTTTACTGCTTTATTATCTTTCCAAACAGCGCTGTTCTTATAGTCTTCGTACGCTTTATCAGCTTCGCCGCCGAAGTTTACAATGAACATTTGATCAGGCTGGAATGCAACAAGCCCTTCTAGTGATACTTGTGCCATCGTTTGTTTTAAATCTGTACCTTTTGTTGCTGGAAGTTTTAAGTCGTTAAAGATGATGTCACCGTATCCGAAGCTACCGTATACACGGAAGTTTTGTGGTGTAACTGCAACGAACATAAAGTTCTCATCTTTTGTTTTCTCTATAATTTTTTTAGATAAAGAATCTGCTTTTTTATCGTAGTCTGCAATCCATTTGTCTGCTTTCTTTTCTTCGTCAAATAGTTTACCTACTTCTTTAAACTTACCGCGCCAGTCTTCTAGATTTGTTTCTAGAACAACTGTCGGTGCAACTTTTTCTAGTTGATCATAAATTTTCAATTGACGATTGTTTAAAATAATTAAGTCTGGTTTTAAAGCAGTAACAGCCTCTAGGTCAACTTTAGGTGCCCAGTACCAGCCGACTGCTTTTACTCCGTCTAGCTTGTCTGTTAAGTGATTTTGGATTTTATCTTTATATGTGTTTGCTGTGCCAACAGGTTTATGTCCAAGGATTAATAATTCCTCTGTTGATCCAGATAAGTCAACAATTCTCTTTGGATTAACTGGAATTGTTGCTTCCCCTTTAGCGTGTTTTACAACTTTCGTTTTCGGTTGTTCTTTTGTTTTTGATTCTTCTTTTTGAGAAGAACAGCCAACAATAGAAAGAACAACTAGCATGATAGTAAATAAAATAGATAATTTGCGTTTCATCCCGATGTAACCCCTTTAATTAGTATTGATAATCATTATCGACTTCTGTATAGTAATGTTCTTTCTGTCTTTATGTCAATAGAAAAAAACGGAAATTCCAAATAGGGAACGTTTGTTGGGGTAGTCTCGCTTTTCTCTTGTTAAATATGTTAAAATGGAATACATGATTTGAGAGGGAGAGATCGTATTTTGTTTGAATATGTTACAGGTTACGTGGAGTATGTAGGACCGGAATATGTCGTAATTGATCATAATGGAATTGGTTATCAAATTTTCACACCAAATCCGTATGTATTTCAAAGAAGTAAGCAAGAAATTCGTGTCTATACATATCATTATGTGAGAGAAGATATTATGGCACTTTACGGATTTAAAACACGTGAAGAGCGTTCATTATTTACAAAATTGTTAGGTGTATCGGGCATTGGACCGAAAGGCGCTCTTGCAATTTTAGCTTCTGGTCAAACAGGACAGGTTGTTCAAGCGATTGAACATGAAGATGAGAAGTTTTTAGTGAAATTCCCAGGTGTCGGAAAGAAAACGGCACGCCAAATGATTTTAGACTTAAAAGGAAAACTGGCAGATGTCGTACCAGATGCATTTGTTGATCTATTCTCAGATGTCGAAAGTTTTGATCAGAAGAAAGGTTCATCAACTGAGCTTGATGAGGCGCTTGAAGCACTAAGAGCACTTGGTTACGCGGAGAGAGAAGTTTCTCGCGTTGTACCAGAATTATTAAAAGAATCACTTACAACGGATCAGTATATTAAAAAGGCACTTAGTCTGTTACTAAATGGTAAGAGGTGAGTATAATGGACGAACGTCTCCTTTCAGGGGAATCTGGATACGAAGATGCGGATTTAGAGTATTCATTACGGCCACAGACGCTCCGTCAGTATATTGGCCAAGATAAAGCGAAACATAATTTAGAAGTGTTTATTGAAGCGGCGAAAATGCGTGAAGAAACGTTAGATCACGTACTTTTATATGGACCACCTGGACTTGGTAAAACGACGCTTGCGAATATTATTGCCAATGAAATGGGTGTTAACATTCGAACAACGTCAGGTCCCGCAATTGAAAGACCAGGAGATTTAGCGGCTGTATTAACAGCACTTCAGCCTGGGGATGTATTATTTATTGATGAAATTCATCGTTTGCATAGATCTATTGAAGAAGTGTTATACCCAGCGATGGAAGACTTTTGCCTTGATATCGTTATTGGGAAAGGACCGTCAGCTCGCTCTGTACGTCTAGACTTACCTCCATTTACGCTAGTTGGGGCAACGACGCGTGCAGGTGCATTATCAGCACCACTTCGTGACCGTTTTGGTGTACTTTCACGATTAGAGTACTATACAGTAGATCAGCTTTCTGCGATTGTAGAACGTACAGCGGAAGTGTTTGAAGTTGAAATAGATTCGTTAGCTGCATTAGAAATTGCAAGACGTGCCC
Organism: Bacillus cereus group sp. BfR-BA-01316; assembly: GCF_022664195.1. NCBI lineage: Bacteria > Bacillati > Bacillota > Bacilli > Caryophanales > Bacillaceae > Bacillus > Bacillus cereus group sp. BfR-BA-01316. The sequence goes on along the minus strand of NZ_JAKUGX010000002.1, from coordinate 266,269 downwards.
GTGGTACACCTCGTATTGCGAATCGTCTATTACGACGTGTACGTGACTTCGCGCAAGTTCGCAGTGACGGAACGATTGCGATGGAAATTACACAAATGGCGTTAGAACTATTACAAGTAGATAAATTAGGACTTGATCATATCGATCATAAATTACTGCTTGGTATTATTGAAAAGTTCCGCGGTGGTCCAGTTGGATTAGAAACCGTTTCAGCAACGATTGGAGAAGAATCGCATACGATTGAAGATGTGTATGAGCCGTATTTATTACAAATTGGCTTTTTACAAAGAACGCCAAGAGGCCGGATCGTAACACCGCTCGCATATGAGCATTTCGGAATGGAGATGCCAAAAGTATGACGGAGATGCCAAAGCTGCTTATTACAGCGGGTATTTTACTCATTGTTGTTGGATTAGCTTGGAAGTTCATTGGAAGGCTTCCAGGCGATATTTTTGTGAAAAAAGGAAACGTTACCTTTTATTTTCCTATCATTACCTGTATTGTGTTAAGTATTGCATTATCTTTTATTATGTATATAATAAATCGATTCAAATAAGAAATAGGTGGATACAGTTATGGATATTAATCTGTTTGATTTTCATTTACCAGAAGAGCTCATTGCACAAATTCCGCTTGAAGAGCGTGAAACATCAAGATTGATGATGTTAGACCGTGAAACAGGAGATATTGAGCATAAACATTTTACGGACATTCTTTCTTACTTACATGAGGGGGATTGCTTAGTTTTAAATGAAACGAAAGTTATGCCTGCTCGCTTGCACGGTGTGAAAGAAGATACAGGTGCACACATTGAAGTACTTCTTTTGAAACAAGAAGAAGGCGATAAGTGGGAAACGCTTGTAAAGCCAGCGAAGCGTATAAAAGAGGGAACTGTCATCTCTTTTGGTGAAGGAAAGTTAAAAGCAACTTGCATTGGAACAGCAGATCAAGGTGGGCGTCAACTTGAGTTTTCATATGACGGCATCTTTTATGAAATTTTAGACGAACTTGGAGAAATGCCACTTCCTCCATATATTAAAGAGACGCTAGAAGATCGCGATCGTTATCAAACGGTATATGCGAAGGAGATCGGTTCAGCAGCAGCACCAACGGCTGGACTTCACTTTACAGAAGAGTTACTCGAGAAATTGAAGCAAAAAGGCGTTCAATTAGCATTCATTACACTCCATGTAGGACTTGGAACATTTAGACCAGTTTCTGCAGATACGATTGAAGAGCATCATATGCACGCAGAGTATTACCATATGTCTGAAGAGACTGCTGCCCTATTAAATCGTGTGAAAGAGAATGGCGGACGTATTATTACTGTAGGTACGACATCAACTCGTACGTTAGAAACGATTGCGACAGATCATAGTGGTAAGCTTTGCGCCGCTTCTGGCTGGACAGATATTTTTATGTACCCAGGATATGAGTTTAAAGCAATTGATGGTTTAATTACAAACTTCCATTTGCCGAAATCAACATTAATTATGCTTGTAAGTGCATTTTCAAATAGAGATAATGTACTTCATGCTTATAATGAAGCAGTAAAAGAAAAATATCGTTTCTTTAGCTTTGGTGATGCGATGTTCGTTGCATCTCACGCTAAAATGAGAAACAAATAAAAGGAGTAAATTATGACAGCAATTCGGTATGAATTTATTAAAACTTGTAAACAAACGGGTGCGCGTTTAGGTCGAGTGCATACGCCACACGGTTCATTTGATACACCAACATTTATGCCAGTTGGTACACTTGCAACAGTTAAAACGATGTCACCAGAAGAATTAAAAGCGATGGATTCTGGCATTATTTTAAGCAATACGTATCATTTATGGCTACGTCCAGGCCACGAAATTATTCGTGAAGCAGGTGGCTTGCATAAGTTTATGAACTGGGATCGTGCAATCTTAACGGATTCTGGTGGTTTCCAAGTATTTAGCTTAAGTGACTTCCGCCGTATTGAAGAAGAAGGTGTTCATTTCCGTAACCACTTAAATGGAGATAAATTATTCTTATCACCAGAAAAAGCGATGGAAATTCAAAATGCATTAGGTTCAGATATCATGATGGCATTTGATGAGTGTCCACCGTTCCCTGCTACTTTTGAATACATGAAGAAGTCTGTAGAGCGTACAAGCCGCTGGGCAGAGCGTTGCCTAAAGGCGCATGAACGTCCACAAGACCAAGGTTTATTCGGTATTGTGCAGGGCGGGGAGTTTGAAGAGCTTCGTCGCCAAAGTGCGAAAGATCTTGTTTCAATGGACTTCCCTGGCTATGCTATAGGCGGTCTATCTGTTGGTGAGCCGAAGGATATTATGAATCGTGTTCTTGAGTTTACAACACCACTTCTTCCAGATAATAAACCCCGTTACTTAATGGGAGTAGGTTCTCCTGACTCGTTAATTGATGGTGCAATTCGCGGTGTTGATATGTTTGACTGTGTACTTCCAACTCGTATCGCTCGAAATGGTACATGTATGACAAGTGAAGGTCGTTTAGTTGTGAAAAATGCGAAATTTGCTAGAGACTTCGGTCCGCTTGATCCAAACTGTGATTGTTACACATGTAAAAATTACTCTCGTGCGTATATTCGTCACTTAATGAAATGTGATGAAACGTTCGGAATTCGTTTAACGTCTTATCACAACCTTCATTTTCTGTTAAACTTAATGGAGCAGGTGAGACAAGCTATTCGTGAAGACCGTCTTGGCGATTTCCGCGAAGAGTTCTTTGAACAGTATGGCTTTAATAAACCGAATGCTAAAAACTTCTAATACATAATTTAAAAGGAGGAACACAAGATGAATCCAGGTATGATGAATATCGTTATGATTGTTGCGATGTTTGCGATTTTCTATTTCTTATTAATTCGCCCGCAGCAAAAGCGTCAAAAAGCAGTTGCTCAAATGCAAAATGAAATCAAAAAAGGTGATGCTATCGTAACAATCGGTGGCTTACACGGTACAATCGAATCAGTAGATGAAACTTCAATCGTTGTTAAATCTGGTGGTTCACACTTAACTTTCGATCGCAATGCGATTCGTGAAGTTGTGAAAAACTAATGATGAAGGCCCTGCATGAAATGTGCAGGGCCTTTTTTTACGCATTATCCGAAATAAGTCTCCTTCCTCAAGCGTGTGAAGGACGATAGTCCAACGGTAGGTGGGAGATGAATTTCGGTTTGGCGTAGCCAAAAAATTGGTTTTCCTATTTATTTCGCCTCTGCTATAATCAGCCTTATAAGAGGTAAAGTTTGGTATAACAATGAAAGTAGATAATCATGCAGTGTTCATGTTGTGTTATCACCGCCATAGATAAAGTAGAACCGTTTATGGGAAATGAAGGCGAAAGGTGAGATGAACGGATATGACAAAGCATAATAAGGCGTACAAATTTCGTCTGTATCCAACAGAAGAACAAGCAAATTTGATACGTAAAACTTTCGGGTGTGTACGCTTTGTGTATAACAAAATGCTGACTGAACGGAAAGAAGTATACGAAAAGTACAAAGAGAACAAGGAAGAACTGAAGAAACAAAAATTCCCTACTCCTGCAAAATACAAAGTGGAGTATGAATGGTTGAAAGAAGTCGATTCATTAGCGTTGGCAAATGCTCAACTAAACTTGCAAACTGCCTATAAGAATTTTTTTAGTGGGCAAAGTGATTTTCCTACATTCAAAAGTAGAAAAAGTAGAAAATCTTATACAACGAATAGAGTCAACGGGAATATTATGTTATTTCATGGTTATATCAAATTACCGAAACTGAAATTAGTGCGACTAAAGCAACATAGGGAGATTCCGCAAAACCATATCATTAAATCATGCACGATTTCGATGACACCAACCGGTAAGTATTATGTGTCTGTTTTGACTGAATATGAAAAGGAAATCATTCAAAAAGAAGTAGAAAGTGTAGTTGGATTAGACTTTGCAATGGCTGAATTGTACGTGAGTAGCGAAGATGAGAAAGCCGGTTATCCTCGCTTTTATCGTCAGATGTTAGACCGATTAGCAAAGGCGCAACGAGTATTAGCAAAACGTGTGAAAGATTCAGCGCGTTGGAATAAACAACGCATCCTTGTAGCTAAATTGCATGAAAAGGTCGCCAATCAACGTAAAAATTTCCTTCATCACAAGTCTAAAGAATTGGCTACTCATTTTGACGTTGTAGCCATAGAAGACTTACATATGAAAGGAATGTCACGAGCACTTCGCTTTGGTAAAAGTGTTGCGGACAACGGTTGGAGGATGTTCACGACATTTTTAGCATATAAGCTACAAGATCAAGGAAAACAGCTTGTAAAAATAGATAAATGGTTTCCTTCTACAAAGATGTGTAGTTGTTGTGGAAACAAAAAAGAAATGTCACTATCTGAAAGAACATATGAGTGCTCGTGTGGACTAACAATAAGTCGTGATTATAATGCAGCTATCAATATCAAAAAAGAAGCCATACGCTTATTAGCGTTGGCATAAATAGCAACAAACCTTTGGAACAAGGGAGTTAGCTCGGCTGTCTTAAGACAAATTCGTTAGCTATCAAAAGTAACGATGAACCGAGAAGCCCCCACTTCAAGTAAGCTCGTAAGAGATACTAAGTGGCGGGTAGTTCACTTATTTTGTTTTGACATATTTACACCGAAAATACCTCCGAGTGTACTCGCACCCATTAATGCTAATTGGTAGAGTAACTGTGAGTTCGATAAAGTTTGAGAGAAGCCTAAATAGTTAACGAGAAAGACGAGAAGAGTGAATGTGAGTCCTGTAGTGAAACCTACTAACCAACCTTTTCCTTGTGCCTTTTTACCAGCAATAAATCCAGACATAAGCATAGATAGAAGTGCTAGTATAAAAATAGTAATTACTAATGTCCCTTCATTAATATTCGTGAATTTTAATAAAAGAGCCATGATCATACTTGTAATAGATGCGAGGATTAATAGGGTAATAATACCGAAGCCGATTGCGCTCGATAATTTTTTCGTTCCATCCATTATGCATTCCCCCTTTTTAATACAAGCATATTTTCATTTTGTTTAAGTTAGACTAGTTTCTTTTTTGTAGGGGAGCCTATAAGTAAAAAAAGGGGATGTAGAAATGGAATGGGTATCAATAATCGGACGAACAATGCTTTTGTATACAATCATTTTAATTATTTTTCGTCTTATGGGTAAACGTGAAATTGGAGAATTAAGTGTATTAGATTTGGTTGTATTCATTATGCTCGGTGAAATGGCTGTAGTGGCAATTGAAAATACAGATAAATCACTTTGGCATCAATTAGTTCCAATGACTTTTCTTATGTGTATACAAATCGTTTTGTCGGTCATTTCTTTAAAGTTTCAGCGTTTTCGGCATTTAATAGAAGGGGAGCCTGCGATTCTTGTGAATGCAGGTAAAATTGATGAAAAAAAGATGCGGAAGCAGCGATATAACATGGATGATCTATTGATGCAACTACGTGAGCAAGGAATCGGAGATGTGCGTGATGTAGAATACGCTATTTTAGAAGCATCTGGAAAGTTATCTGTCTTTCAAAAACAAAAAAGTAAAAAGAGTAAAAAGAGTAAAAATGATACACCAATTTTTACACTCCCACTAATTATTGATGGAGAAATTCAATACAATCATTTGCAAATGATCGAACATACAGATGAATGGCTCGTTGAGAAACTGAATAACTTAGGTTATAAAGATGTGAAACAGATTTTATATTGTAGTTTTCAAAATGGGCAATTTTTTGTTGATTTGAAAGAAAAGTAGAGGCTTACCATTTTGAATGGCAAGCCAGTTTACTTCAAAAATGAAAGTTTTCGAATGATAGGGAGACGACTTAATTCTTCTTTTCGAATGAGTTTGAAAACGAAGAGGAGAACAATATAAACGATTGTTGTTAAGGTGATTTCCCATAATGTTTGTACGCCAAGTGAATGAGAAAAAACGATATGCTTATGAAGATAAAAACCGAAGGTACCAGCAATCCCGATAGTAATTCCACCGAAAATATAGTCTTTTGCGTAAATGGTAAATGCAATTTTCTTTAAAACAGTGGCGTAGTGAAGGAATGTTACGGTTACTATATTTGCTGCGATGGCGAGGGCAACGCCCATCATTTGGAACTCTGGGCGTGAAGCGAGTGCGAAAATAACGATTAATTTTACGATGGCGCCAATAAAGGTGTTCATCATAGCAGCGCGTGCTAAGTTTAAAGCTTGCAACACAGATGTAAGGGGACTTTGGAAATAATGAAATAAAAAGCAAGGTGCAAGAAGCTGAATGAACGCTGTCGCGTTGTCTGAGCCGTACATGAGAGTTAAAACTGGAGAAGCAAATACATATAATATAACGACTGACCATCCGCCGGTTATTAAGGAAATTCGAAGTGCTTGTTGTAATCGGTGTTCCACTAATTTGTGTTGTCTCTTTGCCATTGCCTCGCTAATTGATGGGACGAGTGCTGTAGAAAGAGCATATGTAATAAAGGCTGGCAGTGATAGAAGCGGGAACGCATATCCGTTTAATATACCGTATTGCTGAGTTGCGACAGAAGCAGCAACTCCGGCGATCGCTAAGCTTTGCATAACGACGATAGGTTCAAAGAAATAAGAAACGGAACCAATTAAACGGCTTCCTGTAGTTGGTAAAGCAATGTCCATAAGGGAATAAAATGTATTTTTGCTCTCCTTGACAGTAGTGAAAAATCCAGAGCGTATAGATAAATGTTTTTCGCGTTGGAATAAAGTAAGTAAAAATAATAAAGATGCAACTTCGCCAAGAACAGCTGATAGCATGGCACCGGCTGCGGCATATTCTACGCCGTAAGGTAAAAATAACCGAATGCATACAGCGATAATTGTAATGCGGACAACTTGTTCTATGACTTGAGCATAAGCGCTCGGCTTCATATTTTGTTTCCCTTGGAAATAACCACGTAAAACGGAAGAAACTGCAATAACAGGGACGACAGGTAAAATAGCCATTAATGGATAGTAAGTTCTTTCATCTGTTAATAATGTTTTTGCTAAAATAGGTGTGAGTAGCATAATCCCAATTGTTAAAATGATACTAATAATGGATGTAACGGCTAGCGAGACAGTTAATATTTTTTTAACTCTTTGTTTATCGTTCACCGCTTCCGCTTCTGCTACAAATTTTGCGATTGCAACAGGCAGGCCAATTTGTGTTAGCGTAATTGCTAAAATGAAGGTGGGGACAGCCATCATATAAAGGCCAACGCCTTCTTCGCCTAAAATACGTGCCATTACAATGCGGTTAATAAATCCAAGGATTTTTGTAATAAAGCCAGCTATCATTAAAATAAATGCACCTTTTAAAAAGCTTTGTCTCGTCATACTCTTCTCCTACCTTCTCAAAATCAATGGAATGATTTACAATAATTTATATGCACGTATGAGACAAGAATGACAAGCATTTAAGAGAGTAAAGTGTGAATGGTACTCTTGAAAGAAGTTATTACTGTCCATTAGAGCGGGATTAAAAGCGACTTTTCGTGCTGAAATAAGAAGGAGATGTTTATATATGTTGGATAAAGAGGCTTTGGTAGAATCATACCGCGGACAGTTACAAGTCGTTTTAGAAAGTAAAGTAGAAGAGTTTCAGTTGTTCGGTTACGACCGAGTGACAGATAATGATATTTGGAAGTTTCTCAAGGCGAAAAAGTGGAAAAAGATAGACAGTGATGTTAGGTTATATGAATTAGTAAATGATGTATTAAGAGTAAGTACTAATGAATATATGAATTATTTAACTGTTGAAGCATATCAAGCGCCACTTTGGTCGTTTGATGAATATGAAAATAAATAACCGACTGTAATTGGTTTGTTCTTCCTTTTGCAGTATAATGATAGGTATTGATAAAGAGGAATTAATTATGTCAGAGATTTTAAGTAAAGGAGGTAGTGAAAGGGAAAATAATAATATGTAATCCGATATAGGGTGTGTTTGTACGAATAAAGCACAGAGCTGAAAGTTTACCTATATGGCTAGTAGTGAGCTAGTAAAAAACACTGGAATTTACAGAAAGGAAGTCTACTAACTAGACAGGCGCATAGGTGTGGAATTTGTCTATTGTAAGTGAATCGATTGATTTATTTAAAGTGTTAGTAGCAGAAAGAGGGTACATATGGCAAAGCGTGGTACAAGAATTGCCGCCTTTTTCCTCATCGTTTTATTAATTGGTGGAGTAATTGGTGCGGCAGGAAAAGACATAGCAAAAGGAATTAGTCTAGGACTAGACCTTCGCGGTGGTTTTGAAATTCTGTATGAAGTAAAACCAGCCAAAAAAGGTGATAAAATCGATCGTGATGCACTTGTAAGTACAGTAGGTGCTCTTGAAAATCGTGTCAATGTTCTCGGTGTAAGTGAGCCGAACATTCAAATCGAAGGAGAAGATCGAATTCGTGTACAGCTTGCTGGTGTACAAGATCAGCAAAAAGCACGCGAAATGTTATCAACACAAGCGAAATTAACATTCCGTGATGTGGATGACAACCTTCTTATGGATGGAGCGGATTTAAAAGGCGGCGGAGCAAAGCAAACATTTGACGAGCAAGGCCGTGCGAGCGTAGGTCTTACACTAAAAAGTGCTGATAAATTCCGTGAAGTAACTGAAAAGATTTCAAAAATGCCACCACCAACGAATTTGATGGTAATTTGGCTTGATTTTGAAGAAGGAAAAGATTCGTATAAAGCAGAAGCTGCAAAACAGAATGCAAAACAGAATCCGAAGTATTTATCAGCAGCAACAGTAAGCCAAGTATTTAACCAAGCTGAAGTATCTATCGTAGGTGGAAACTTTACAGTTGAAAGTGCGAAAGAACTTTCATCTTTATTAAATGCAGGTGCACTTCCTGTTGATTTAAAAGAAATGTATTCAACATCTGTTGGAGCGAAATTTGGTCAACAAGCATTAGAGCAAACGATTTTCGCTAGTGCGATCGGTATTGCTATTATCTTCTTATTCATGCTTGTATTCTACCGTTTACCAGGGATTGTAGCGGTTGTTATGTTAGGTTTATACATTTTCGTTACATTACTTGTCTTTAACTGGATGCATGCAGTTCTTACGTTGCCAGGTATTGCGGCATTAGTGCTCGGGGTTGGTATCGCAGTTGATGCGAATATCATTACGTACGAGAGATTGAAGGAAGAGCTTAAAATTGGTAAGTCGATGATTTCAGCATTCCGTGCTGGTAACCATCGTTCATTATCGACAATTTTAGATGCGAACATTACAACTATTGCAGCAGCGGGTGTTTTATTCGCTTACGGTAATAGCTCTGTAAAAGGATTCGCAACAAGTTTAATTGTAAGTATTTTAGTCGGTTTCATTACGAACGTATTCGGTACTCGTTTCTTACTAGGTTTACTTGTAAAGAGTCGTTACTTCGATAAAAAACCATCTTACTTTGGTGTTAAGGAAAAGGATATTATTCCATTAACAAAAGGTGTAGTACATCCACCAACTAAATTTGATCGTATTAACTTCGTAAATATCGGTCATAAATTTTTCTTATTCTCAATTGCAGTCGTAATTGCTGGGGCAATTATATTACCGATTTTCAAAATGAATCTTGGTATTGACTTTGCAAGTGGTACACGTATTGACTTGCAATCAAAACAAGCACTTACTGTGTCTGACGTTCATAAAGACTTCAACGAACTGAAGATTGATGTGAAAGAAGAAAATATTGTACCGACTGGTAATGATAATAAAGGTTTCGCAGTTCGTACATTAGGTGTTCTATCGAAAGATGAAATTGCGAAAACAAAAACATTCTTCCACGATAAATATGGTACAGATCCAAACGTAAGTACAGTTTCGCCGACAATCGGTAAAGAGATTGCACGAAATGCATTTATCGCAGTATTAATTGCTTCTGCAGTAATCGTTTTATACGTAAGTATTCGTTTCCGTCTTACGTACGCAGTATCTGCAGTAATCGCATTATTACATGATGCATTCGTTATGGTTGTTGTATTTAGTCTTTTCCAGATAGAGGTAGACTTAACGTTTATCGCTGCGGTATTAACGATTATTGGTTACTCTATCAATGACTCAATCGTTACGTTTGATAGAAACCGTGAGTTATACAAACAGAAAAAACGAGTTCGCGACATAAAAGACCTAGAAGAAATCGTAAACGCAAGTATTCGTCAAACAATTGGTCGTTCAATTAATACAGTGTTAACAGTGTTATTCCCAGTAATCGCACTACTTATTTTTGGTAGTGAATCACTGCGTAACTTCTCACTTGCATTATTAATTGGATTAGTTGTAGGTACGTACTCTTCTATTTTCGTTGCTTCTCAAATTTGGTTAATGCTTGAAAACCGCCGTTTGAAAAAGGGCAAAAACAAGAAGAAGGTTGAGAAAGAAGTATCTGAACCGCAAGTATAAAAAATAAAACATATAAAAAGATGATGTCTCTATATGAGGCATCTCTTTTTCGTTTGCGGATACAATAAAGTAGCACCTATTTTAAGGGGGGTAAATGGAAGAAAGTGGTGATGTTATCTTTGTTTTTGTTACAATAAAGTGAAACTTTAATCAGTGGGAGTCTTACTGCTCGTTAAAGCGGGATAAAAAGAGAGGTTAAGAAAAGAAGGGATTTTAATTATGGAAAAAGATGAACGTTTTAAACAGGCCGAGTTTGGTGCTATTGTCGGAATCGTTGGTAATATTATATTAGCGATTGTAAAAGCGGTAATTGGTTATATTGGAAACAGTAAGGCACTTTTAGCGGATGCGGTGCATTCTGGATCAGATGTAATTGGCTCGTTAGCTGTACTTTTTGGATTACGAGCAGCAAAGCAACCGCCTGATGAAGATCATCCGTATGGTCATGGTAAAGCGGAATCGATTTCAGCGATTATTGTTGCGGTATTATTATTTATTGTTGGAATAGAGATAGCGATTTCGTCTATAAAAGCTTTTTCACAAGATTTAGAACCACCAAAAGGAATTACAATTTTTGCAGTTATTCTTTCGATTGTAGTGAAAGAAGGGATGTTTCAGTATAAATATCGATTAGGGAAGAGGATAAATAGTGATGCAATTATTGCAAATGCATATGAACATCGTTCGGATGTGTTTTCTTCAATTGCAGCTTTAATCGGCATTTGTGCAGCTATTATCGGCGGTAAGTTAGGTATAGATTGGCTTGTATATGCCGATCCAATTGCGGGATTATTTGTTTCAATTCTCGTTGCTAAGATGGCGTGGAGTATTGGAGCAGAAGCTATTCATGCAACGCTCGATCATGTTCTGCATGAAGAAGATGCTGTTCCGCTTAGGGAAGCAGTTTTTCAAGTGGAAGGTGTGAAAAAGATAGGCTCTTTATATGCAAGGGAACATGGCCACTATGTTATTGTTGATATTAAAATATCTGTAGATCCATATATCACTGTAGAAGAAGGTCACCGCATTGGAAAACATGTAAAAGAAACACTTATGAAACAAGATAACGTACAAAATGTTTTTGTACATATTAATCCGTATTCTCCAAATTAAACATAACGGATATTTAATTATATAGATGTCGAATCGTAGTTTGCATTATATTGTCACCCCTTAATCTGTCTTGTATAATGGATAGGTTAAGGGGTGATTTCGTGTTACAACCGAAGACGCGTTGGAAAGAAAAAGAATATAATGAGGAACTAGTGAGTGAATTAGCAAATAAATTGCAACTATCACCTCTTGTGACTTCATTATTTCTCGGCAGAGGCTTAAATACAGAAGATAAGATTGTAGACTTTTTAAATACAGCAGATCAAGAATTTCACGATCCATTTTTACTTGAAGGGATGGATCGGACTGTAGAACGTGTGAAAAAAGCTATTGGAAATGGAGAACAAATATTAATATTTGGCGATTATGATGCGGACGGAGTAAGTAGTACGACTGTATTATATCTTGCTCTCCAAGAATTAGGTGCAGAAGTAGAGTTTTATATTCCAAATCGTTTTACTGAAGGCTATGGGCCAAATGAAGAAGCGTTTCGTTGGGCGCACAGTGCAGGATTCTCGCTAATTATTACTGTCGATACTGGTATTGCAGCAGTACATGAAGCGAAGGTAGCGAAGGAACTTGGAATAGATCTTATTATTACAGATCACCATGAGCCACCACCAGAATTACCAGAAGCGCTTGCGATTATTCACCCGAAATTAGAGGGCGGTGTTTATCCGTTTCATTATTTAGCGGGTGTTGGTGTTGCATTTAAAGTTGCACATGCACTTTTGGGCCGTGTACCAGAGCATTTATTGGAAATTGCAGTAATTGGTACGGTAGCCGATTTAGTATCGCTTCACGGTGAAAATAGATTGTTAGTACAGCGTGGACTGAAGCATATGCGAATGACGCGAAATATCGGTTTAAAGGCGTTATTTAAAGTTGCTAACGTTTCGCAAAGTGAAATTACTGAAGAAAGCATCGGATTCTTACTCGCACCTCGTATTAATGCAGTTGGTCGTTTGGAAGATGCAGCACCTGCTGTACACCTTCTATTATCAGAAGATCCAGAGGAAGCGAAAGAGCTAGCTGAAGAAATTGATGAGCTTAACACACTTCGAAAAGATATTGTAAAGCAAATTACAGAAGAAGCTATCGCCGAAGTCGAAAATAAATTTCCGCCTGAAGAAAATAAAGTACTAGTACTTGCAAAAGAAGGTTGGAATCCAGGAGTAATTGGAATTGTCGCTTCTAAATTGGTAGAGCGTTATTATCGTCCAACAATTGTGTTAAGTATTGATCCTGATAAGCAAACAGCAAAAGGGTCTGCACGTAGTATTGCAGGATTTGATTTATTTGCAAACCTTTCAGATTGCCGTGAATTGTTACCGCATTTCGGAGGTCATCCGATGGCGGCGGGAATGACGCTGCAGATGAACGATGTGGATGAATTAAGACGCAGGTTAAATGAGCAAGCAGATGTAATTTTAACAGAAGAAGATTTTATTCCGATTACAGCAGTGGATGCATTTTGTAAAGTAGAGGATGTAACACTTGCAGCAATTGAGGAGATGCAAAAGTTAGCGCCGTTTGGCGTTGGAAATCCGAAACCGCGTATTGCGGTGAAAGATGCTGATTTAGAAAGCATTCGTGCAATTGGATCAGACGGATCTCATTTAAAAATGGCTCTTCGGGACGGACAAGCAACGCTAGATACAATTGGATTTGGATTTGGTGCATATGCGAAAGAAATTTCACCAGTTGCAAAAGTTTCTGTAGTAGGAGAAGCATCCATTAATGAATGGAATAACTTTAAGAAGCCGCAGTTAATGGTACAAGATATTGCGGTAGAGGCTTGGCAGTTGTTTGACTGGCGTAGTATGCGAAATGCAGAAGCGAATTTAGCGGAACTTCCGAAAGAAAAAATAACGATGGTGTATTTTTCTGAAGAGGTATTGAATAAATTTTCTTTAGAAGACTACAAAGAACAGCTTGTGCATGCATCAGAGGTAACTCATTTAGATGATCAATACATTGTGCTACTTGATTTGCCGAAAGGAACAGATGAATTAGGTGATGTATTTAAGGCTGGCTTCCCAGCTCGAATTTACACGCTATTTTATCAAGAGAATAATCATTTATTTAGTACGGTTCCAACGAGGGAACACTTTAAATGGTACTATTCTTTCTTGAGTCAAAAAGCACCATTTTCGTTAAGACAATATGGGGAACAACTATGTCGTCATAAAGGATGGTCAAAAGATACAGTAAATTTCATGACACAGGTGTTTTTTGAGTTAGAATTTGTTACAATAAAAGACGGTGTCATTTTTATGGCAGAACAAAAACAAAAGCGTGATTTAATTGAATCGAACACATATCGTGAGAAAATGAACCACTTACAATTAGAGAAAGAATTGGTTTATAGCACATATCAGCAACTATATACATGGTTTGAAACGATTCGTAATCATAAATAAGTAGAACAGTTAGGGTAAAGGATTTGTATTTACAAACCTTTTATATCTGAGGAGGATTCAGAAATATGGATTTCAAGCAACATATCGCAATTGTACCGGATTATCCAAAAGAAGGTATTGTGTTTAAAGACATTACCCCTTTAATGAACGACGGTAAAGCATACAAAGCAGCAACAGATGCAATCGTTGAGTATGCCAAAAAAAGAGATATCGACGTTGTAGTAGGGCCAGAAGCACGTGGCTTTATTATCGGTTGCCCTGTTTCTTATGCATTAGAAGTAGGATTTGCACCAGTTCGTAAATTAGGGAAATTACCACGTGAAGTAATTACAGTTGACTACGGTAAAGAATATGGAACGGATGTTTTAACAATTCATAAAGATGCAATTAAACCAGGTCAACGCGTATTAATTACAGATGATCTATTAGCTACAGGCGGAACAATTGAAGCGACAATTAAGCTAGTTGAAGAACTTGGCGGAGTTGTAGCAGGAATTGCATTCTTAGTAGAGCTTACTTACTTAGATGGTCGTAAAATGCTAGATGGTTACGATGTATTAGTATTAGAAAAATACTAATCACTATATAGGTAAAACTACGGTGATAAAAAGTACCCGTGAATCTCTTGGAGAGGAGCGGGTACTTTTGTATAATTACACAAAAAAACATGGTGAAATGTCAGTAAAATCTTTTCCTTTTCACAATTCACAATCATTGGGTTATAATGATAGAATATAATTTATTCTACTTAATAAAGATAAAGTCAATTTTCAATAAAAGGTGATTCGATGGCAAATGAGCAAGTACTAACAGCTGAACAGGTACTCGAGAAAGCAAGTCAATATTTAGCGGATGAAGATATTGAGCTAGTGGCACGTGCCTATGAATATGCGCGTGATGCACATAGCGAACAATATAGAAAATCGGGTGAACCATATATTATTCACCCAATTCAAGTTGCAGGTATTTTAGTTGATTTACACATGGATCCATCTACAGTATCGGCAGGTTTCTTGCATGATGTAGTGGAAGATACAGAAATTACATTAGAAGATATTGAACGGGAATTTAATAAAGAAATCGCTATGCTTGTTGACGGTGTTACAAAGCTTGGAAAGATTAAATATAAATCTCACGAGCAGCAACAAGCCGAAAACCATCGCAAAATGTTTATCGCAATGGCTCAAGATATTCGAGTTATTTTAATTAAACTAGCTGACCGTCTTCATAATATGCGTACATTGAAACATTTGCCTCAAGAGAAGCAGCGTCGCATTGCAAATGAAACGTTAGAAATCTTTGCACCTTTAGCACATAGACTCGGAATTAGTACTATTAAATGGGAGTTAGAGGATACGTCACTTCGCTATTTAAACCCGCAGCAATATTATCGTATTGTGAATTTAATGAAGCGTAAACGTGCAGAGCGTGAAGAATATTTAGATGAAGTAATGACTGGTATTCGTGAGAAATTAAAAGAAGTTGCAATTCAACCTGAGATTTCTGGAAGACCAAAGCATATTTACAGTATTTATCGTAAAATGGCATTGCAAAATAAACAATTTAATGAAATTTATGATCTATTAGCTGTACGTGTCGTGGTAAATAGTATTAAAGATTGTTATGCGGTACTTGGAATTATTCATACGTGCTGGAAGCCAATGCCGGGTCGTTTTAAGGATTATATTGCAATGCCGAAAGCAAACCTATATCAATCTCTTCATACGACTGTAATTGGGCCGAAAGGTGATCCGCTTGAAGTGCAAATTCGCACGAAAGAAATGCACGAAATTGCAGAATTCGGGATTGCGGCACATTGGGCGTATAAAGAAGGTAAAGCGGCTGAAACAACGGGTACATTAGAGAAGAAACTAACATGGTTCCGTCAAATATTAGAATGGCAAAATGAAGCTTCTAATGCAGAAGAGTTTATGGAATCATTAAAAATTGATTTGTTCTCTGATATGGTATTTGTCTTTACACCGAAAGGCGATGTAATGGAATTACCTCTTGGCTCTGTCCCAATTGATTTTGCATATCGTGTCCATTCGGAAATTGGAAACAAAACAATTGGTGCAAAAGTAAACGGGAAAATGGTGACACTTGATTATAAGCTGAAAACTGGTGACATCATTGAAATTTTAACATCGAAACATTCGTATGGCCCAAGTCAAGATTGGGTAAAGCTAGCTCAAACATCTCATGCGAAAAATAAAATACGTCAATTCTTTAAGAAGCAACGTAGAGATGAAAATATTGAAAAAGGCCGTGAACTTGTTGAAAAAGAAGTGCGTGGCTTAGAGTATGAGATGAAAGAAGTATTAGCACTTGATAATTTAAAACGTGTTGCTGAGAAGTTTAACTTTGCAAATGAAGAAGATATGTTTGCAGCAGTTGGATACAACGGAATTACAGCTGCACAAATTGTTACGCGACTAACGGACAAGTTCCGTAAACAACGTGAAGAAGAAGAAATCGTTGAAGTTAAAGAAGTTCGTAAACCGATGAAAATTCGAAAATGGGATTCTGGTGTAAAGGTAAGTGGTGCAGATAATTTGTTAATTCGTTTATCAAAATGCTGTAACCCAGTTCCAGGCGATGATATTGTTGGGTATATTACGAAAGGTCGAGGCGTATCAATTCACCGTTGCGATTGCGTCAATGTGCATACAGAAGAAGCGGTAGAGCGTTTACTAGAAGTAGATTGGGAAGGTAGCCCTGAAAAAGAAATTGAATACAATGTTGATATTGAAATTTCAGGCTATGATCGTCGTGGTTTATTAAATGAAGTATTACAAGCTGTTACAGAAACGAAGACGTATATCTCAGCCGTTTCCGGTAGAAGTGATCGTAATAAGATGGCAACGATTAATATGTCGATCTCTATTCGAAACTTACAGCACTTGAAAAAAGTAGTAGAGCGCATTAAACGTGTTCCAGAAATTTATGCCGTACGACGCATGATGCATTAATAGGGAGTGTAGAAAAGATGAGAGTTGTTTTACAACGATCAAAGGAAGCGTCTGTCACAGTAGATGGTGAGATTGTAGGACAAATTCCATTCGGTTTAACATTACTAGTTGGCATTACGCATGAAGATACAGAAAAAGATGCAACGTATATTGCAGAAAAAATTGCAAACCTACGTATTTTTGAAGATGAGAGCGGAAAGATGAACCATTCAGTACTTGATGTAGAAGGACAAGTTCTATCAATTTCGCAATTTACATTATACGGAGATTGCCGTAAAGGAAGACGTCCAAACTTTATGGATGCTGCGAAACCTGATTACGCAGAGCGTTTATATGATTTCTTTAATGAAGAAGTTCGTAAACAAGGACTACATGTGGAGACAGGACAGTTCGGAGCAATGATGGACGTTTCTTTAATCAATGATGGTCCGGTGACCTTAATTGTAGAAAGTAAATAGTGTTGCCCAAGAAGAGAGGATTATATGATCCTCTCTTTTTTATACATTGTTTTATGTTTTGTTCATTTAACATAGGATGATTGTAAAGGGGAATAAAAGGTGTAGTATGCTTCAAGAATTCAATATAGCTTTACGTTTCATGTTAGAGTTATGTGTTCTTGGGGTTGTTGGGTACTGGGGATTTCGGATAGGAACAATAACGGCTATAAAAATTACACTTGCGATTATTCTTCCGATTATTGTTGCTGTCATATGGGCATTATTTGAAGGACCACACGCAGAGTGGGAAGTACAAGGCACCTTACATATATTGTTAGAAATTATCGTTTTTGGATTGGGCGTTGTGTCATTTGAAGCATCCTATGCTTGCGAGTGGATTGGCTATGGTTATTATTGTTAATAGCATTCTTATGTTTATTTGGAATCAATAGCTGTTTCGGATATGTATAACTACCCCATCAATATGGAACAATAAAAAGTAAAACATCCATATTGAATGTGAGGGATATACGTATGCGTATGAATGAAAAAGGACATTCTGTTACAAATGGTGCAAATCAACTGTTTAACGTAAATTTACATGATTTTATTTCAAAAGAACAAAACAATACTTCAATGGAGCTTGCTTCGGAGTTTGGGATTTCACTTCAAGATGTAAAGCGACTAAAGAAGCAAATTGAGCGCTCTTAGAGCACTTGACAATCCTACTCAACAAACGTATAGTAATTTTATATTTACATATGAATATAACCGTTGATAGAGGAGAGTAAATGAGATACACATGGAAAGAGAAGAAATGTCCTAGGCTGAAAACATTTCTACATGATGACTGATTGAATGACACTCTGTAGGTTTCAACTTGAAAGGCGTATACGCTTAGTAGAGATGAACGCAAATTTAAGCGTTATTAAAAAAGTGGAAGCATACGTGCTTCAATTAGGGTGGCACCACGGGTATAATACTCTCGTCCCTACTGTTCAAACAGTAGCGGCGGGAGTTTTTTTATTTTTATTAAGATTAAAACAATTTGAGGAGGAACTGAATATGTCTATTCAAATCCCACGCGGAACGCAAGATATTCTTCCAGGTAATGTAGAGTTATGGCAGTATATCGAAGGGCAAGCGCGCGAAATTTGCCGTCGTTACAATTATAAAGAAATTCGCACACCAATTTTTGAACATACAGAGCTATTTTTACGTGGTGTTGGTGATACGACAGATATCGTACAAAAAGAAATGTATTCATTCCAAGACCGTGGAGAGCGTAGTTTAACATTACGTCCAGAAGGTACTGCACCTGTTGTACGTTCTTACGTTGAAAATAAAATGTTCGGTGATGCAACACAACCAACGAAATTATACTATATCGGTCAAATGTTCCGTTACGAAAGACCACAAGCAGGTCGCTATCGTCAATTCGTACAATTCGGTATTGAAGCAATTGGTAGTAACGATCCAGCAATTGATGCAGAAGTAATTGCACTTGCTGTAGAGTTTTATCGCGGCATGGGCTTAAAAAATATTAAAGTTGTATTAAATAGCTTAGGTGATGCAGCGAGTCGTCAAGCACACCGTGATGCGTTAATTGCTCACTTTGAGCCGCGCATCGGAGAGTTCTGTGCTGATTGCCAATCTCGTTTAGAAAAGAACCCTCTTCGTATTTTAGACTGTAAGAAGGACCGTAATCATGAATTAATGAGCACAGCACCATCTATTACAGAATACTTAAACGAAGATTCAGCAGTATACTACGACAAAGTACAAGAACTACTAACGATGATGGATGTTCCATTTGAAAAAGATCCGAATTTAGTACGTGGTTTAGACTACTACCAACACACTGTTTTTGAAATTATGAGTGAGGCAGAAGGTTTCGGTGCTATCACAACATTAAGTGGCGGTGGCCGTTATAACGGACTTGTACAAGAAATCGGTGGACCGGAAATGCCAGGTATTGGTTTTGCGATGAGTATTGAGCGTTTAATTATGGCGCTGAAGGCTGAAAATATTGAGTTACCAATTGAACATAGTATTGATTGTTACGTTGTAGCACTTGGTGAAAAAGCGAAAGACCGTGCTGCAAAAGTTGCGTTCGATCTTCGTAAAGCTGGATTATCAGTTGAAAAAGATTATTTAGATCGCAAAATGAAAGCACAATTTAAATCAGCAGATCGTTTAAATGCGAAATACGTAGCTGTATTAGGGGAAGATGAGCTAGATAAAGGCATCATTAACTTGAAAGATATGGAAACAGGCGGACAAGAAGAAGTAGCGTTAGATGTATTTGCTTCATATGTAGCAGAGAAATTAATATAGGGGGAACTTAAAGTGGCTGAAAGAACACATGCATGTGGGAAAGTAACAGTAGAAGCGGTTGGACAAACAGTTCAATTAAAAGGTTGGGTACAAAAACGCCGTGATTTAGGTGGATTAATCTTTATCGACTTACGTGACCGTACAGGTATCGTACAAGTTGTATTTAACCCAGAAACATCAAAAGAAGCGTTAGAAGTAGCAGAAATGATTCGTAGCGAATATGTATTACACGTAGAAGGTACAGTTGTTGAACGTGGTGAAGGCGCAATTAATGACAATATGGCAACTGGTCGTATTGAAGTACAAGCAACGAAAGTAAACGTATTAAATGCAGCGAAAACAACGCCAATCATTATTGCTGATGATACAGATGCATCAGAAGATGTGCGTTTAAAATATCGTTACTTAGACTTACGTCGTCCTGTAATGTTCAACACATTCAAAATGCGTCATGACGTAACGAAAACAATTCGTAACTTCTTAGATACAGAAGAGTTCTTAGAAGTTGAAACACCAATTTTAACGAAGAGCACACCAGAAGGAGCTCGCGACTATTTAGTACCAAGTCGTGTGCATGATGGTGAATTTTATGCATTACCTCAATCTCCGCAGCTATTTAAACAGCTTCTTATGGTCGGTGGATTTGAGCGTTACTATCAAGTAGCACGTTGTTTCCGTGACGAAGATTTACGTGCGGACCGTCAACCGGAATTCACGCAAATCGATATCGAGGCATCATTCTTAACACAAGATGAAATTTTAGAAATGATGGAGCGCATGATGACGAAAGTCATGAAGGATGCAAAAGGTGTAGAAGTTAGTGTACCATTCCCTCGTATGAAATATGCTGATGCAATGGCTCGCTTTGGTTCTGATAAGCCAGATACACGCTTTGAAATGGAACTAAAAGACCTATCTGAATTTGCAGTAGGTTGTGGATTTAAAGTATTTACAAGTGCTGTAGAAAACGGCGGACAAGTAAAAGCGATTAACGCAAAAGGTGCAGCGAGCAAATATTCTCGTAAAGACATCGACGCATTAACTGAATTCGCAAAAGTATACGGTGCAAAAGGTCTAGCTTGGCTTAAAGTTGAAGAAGACGGCTTAAAAGGACCGATTGCGAAATTCTTCGGGGAAGAAGATGCAAACGTGTTAATGAGTACATTAGAAGCGGATGCTGGTGACTTATTACTATTCGTAGCAGATAAGAAGAGCGTTGTTGCAGATAGCTTAGGTGCACTTCGTTTACGTCTAGGTAAAGAACTTGAGCTAATTGACGAAAGTAAATTTAATTTCCTATGGGTAACTGATTGGCCACTTCTTGAGTACGATGAAGATGCAGATCGTTACTTCGCAGCTCACCATCCGTTCACAATGCCATTCCGTGAAGATGTTGAACTATTAGAAACAGCACCAGAAAAAGCACGTGCACAAGCATATGACCTTGTATTAAACGGTTATGAGCTTGGTGGTGGATCACTTCGTATTTACGAGCGTGACGTACAAGAAAAAATGTTCAAAGCACTTGGATTCTCACAAGAAGAAGCACAAGAACAATTCGGATTCTTATTAGAAGCATTCGAATACGGTACACCACCACACGGCGGAATCGCATTAGGTTTAGACCGTCTTGTTATGTTACTTGCAGGTCGTACGAACCTTCGTGATACAATTGCATTCCCGAAAACAGCAAGCGCAAGCTGCTTATTAACAGAAGCGCCAAGCCCAGTTGCAGAAGCTCAGCTTGAAGAGCTAAGCTTAAAATTGAGCTTGAAAGAAGAGAAGTAAGAATAGAGTCTAGATGGTTATACTAACCCCATCTAGACTTTTTTTTGAAAGGTTGTTTAAAAAGTCCGGTTTAGATAACCTTCGCATTTCATCGTTACGTATGCTAGTCCGGTGCTCGAGTAGTACGCCTACACTGTGCTCCTCCTAGCATAAGTGCCTCGATCTGCTCGGTCCTCTGAATCCTCCTTTTTAAACGTATATTGAAGAGGAAGTTAAAAAAGTCTGGTTCAGCTAGTGGTCTTATGTTTTATTTTTTCTCTTTGAATATGTATTTTTAGGAATTCTATAACTTTTTCTATACAAATAGTCGGAAAAACGCTAGAATACATGGTAGACCATTTTTGTAATAGGAGTGTAGAGCTGAATGTTACATCAATTTTCACGTAATGAATTAGCCTTTGGAAAAGAAGGCCTTGAAATATTAAAAAATAGTACAGTCGGTATTTTAGGGATTGGCGGAGTAGGGTCATTTTCGGCAGAAGCGTTAGCACGTTCTGGCGTAGGACGTCTTGTATTAGTTGACAAAGATGTTGTAGATATTACAAACGTAAACCGTCAAATTCACGCGTTAGTATCTACTGTAGGACGTTCAAAAGTAGAATTAATGAAAGAGCGTATTGCAGACATTAATCCAGAGTGTGAAGTAATTGGACTAGAGATGTTTTATACAGATGAAACATATGAAGAGTTCTTTAAACACGGTTTAGATTTCGTAGTGGATGCATCCGATACGATTACGTTCAAAATTCATTTAATTAAACAATGTTTACGTCGTAAAATCAAAATTATCTCATGTATGGGTGCGGCAAATAAAATGGACCCAACTCGTTTCCGTATTGCGGACATTTCTAAAACACATACAGATCCAATTGCGAAAGTAATTCGTACGAAGCTTCGTAAAGATGGTATTAAAAAAGGTGTAAAAGTTGTCTTCTCTGACGAAAACCCAATCGTAATTCGTGAGGAAGTACGTAAAGAAATCGTACCAGACGAAAATGCAAAAATTCGTAAAGCGAAATTACCACCTTCTTCAAATGCGTTCGTACCATCTGTGGCGGGCTTAATTATGGCGAGTCACGTTGTACGTGAACGTATTAAAAACGTAGAAGTGAAGCGTGTAGGGCAAGAATAAAAGGGAAGCATATATCGTTTAGGATATATGCTTTTTGTATGTTTTAAAGAAATATGGATATTTGTAATACTACTAGTTCGAACGTAAGTAAAGCTAGTAAGTAATGATCGTATTTGTCTGATTTATAGGCAGACGTCTTTTTTAAACTGTGAATGGTGAAAAGACCTAACGTTAGGACGAGAACACCGAGTGTTATTTTGAAGACTATTAATGAAATAGCAACCGTCTCCCTTCAAACGTATATGTTTATAGTAATATTTAAGTAAAAAATATCCAATTCATTTCAGGAGTTTCCTCCTATTAACGTGAGTGTTATTATTGTGAATTTTTGTCGGTAAAGCGATATTTCTTGTCGAATCGTTGATATATTTCGAATTGCGATAGATATATTCGAAAAATCGTCGATATAATTTCATTTATCTATGCATTGTTCGCCGAATTAAAAAACAGGGATGTCACTTAGGCGAACAAGTGACATCCCTGTTTTTTAATTTTCTGCAGAATATATAATATCTAAATTTCCATTTTGATCGGTTTTGAAAATCGGAGCAATTTGCTCTTCTTGTTCTTCGACCGAAACAAGTTTTCGAGCACGATCCATAATTCTAACAAGCATTGCATAATCTTCTTCGATTGCTTGTTGTTTTTTTGTGAGAACAGCTAATTTTGCTTCAAGTTCATTATTCGTTTTTTTCAGGGAAGTGAGCTGATCTTGTAATACGTCATTTTCAGTTTGTAACTTTGCGAGTGAAGGGTTATTGTGCTCCAAGTTTTGCAAAAATGAGATGACATTTTGCATTGTAAGATCTTGTTTATTTGGGGCAATATCTTCTGAAAACTCGGCATCGATTACGAGTTGCCGAGTTTGTGCGAACTGCTCTTTTTCTATTTTAGCTTCCGAACGCTTTAATTCTTTACGCTGTTTTTTTGCAATTTGCACCGCATCTTCATAATATGGTCTTACTTCAGCATTCCATCTAAAGCCACAAGCTGCTGAAGTTCGGTTTAATGTATCACCAACTTCATCGAATGCTTTTATTTGTGTACTTCCTCTGCGAATATGTCGTAAAACAGTTTCTGCTAAAAGGAGATCGTCTTCTTTTGTCCATGCATCTTGACGTGTTTTCATAAGCGAAGCCTCCGTAATGGTGACGTTTTCGCTTATATTACCCTTTATTCTTCGTTTTATGCGAACTTTGTAATCTTTCATAAACAGTAGAAAGTGCTTGTTCAAATTTTCCTGTCGTTTTCGGTTTATAATATTGCTTGTTTTTAATTTTATCAGGTAAGTATTGTTGTTGTACCCACCCGTTTGGATGATCGTGTGGATATAAGTATCCGATGCCTCTTCCTAACGATTCGGCTCCTTTATAGTGACTATCTTTTAAATGACTTGGAATATCGCCTGTTTGACCATTACGTAAATCGTGTAGTGCGGCATCGAGTGCTTTATAGGCCGAATTTGATTTCGGTGATAGACAAAGTTCAATAACAGCATTTGCAAGTGGTATGCGTGCCTCTGGGAAGCCGACTCGTTCAGCTGATTCAATTGCTGCAAGTGTACGTTGTCCAGCTTGTGGGCTAGCAAGTCCGATATCTTCATATGCCATAATAAGCAGACGTCTACCGATGCTTTGTAAGTCACCTGCTTCAATAAGACGTGCTAAATAATGAAGTGCGGCGTTCACATCACTTCCACGTACTGATTTTTGAAAAGCAGATAAAACGTCATAGTGAGCATCGCCACCTTTGTCGTGAACGAAACTCTTTTTCTGTAAACATTCTTCAGCAATTTCAAGTGTAATTTCCGCGGCTTTGTAGTCAGTTGTAAAGCTAGATAAAACAGCTAGTTCAAGTGCATTATAAGCTGAGCGCATATCACCGCCTGATGCATTTGCAAAGTGATGTAATGCTTCAGCCGTAACAGTTACATCATATTCCCCAAGCCCTTTTTCTTTATCTTCAAGCGCTCGTTTTAAGCCAATTAAAATATCATCTTCTGTTAATGCGTGTAATTCGAAGATTTGACAACGACTTCGAATAGCAGAATTAATAGCATGGAATGGATTGCTTGTCGTTGCACCAATTAAAGTAAGAAGTCCGCTTTCTAAATGGGGTAATAGAAAGTCTTGCTTCGCTTTATCTAGCCTATGAACTTCATCCAAAATTAAAACGAGGTGTCGATGCATCTTCGCTTCTTGTACGACAACTTCCATATCTTTTTTATTATGAGTAACAGCGTTTAAGAGGCGAAACGGGGTTCCAGTACTTCCTGCAATTGCGCTAGCGATTGATGTTTTTCCTGTGCCTGGAGGACCATACAAAATCATTGATTGAAAATGATTTGCTTGGACCATTCGCCATAAAATCTTGCCTTCACCAACTAAATGCTGTTGTCCAATAATTTCTTGAATATTTGTAGGGCGCATTCGATGTGCGAGTGGTTGTTTCATTTGACCCTCTCCCTTAATGTATAATCTCATTCTATCGTATCATTTTTTTTGATGAAATTTGAAATAGGATGCTGTTTTGTGGGAAAAATGAATATGAATATTTTCATTTTTCTTTCAATTGTAATAATTTCCGAGTTTTTCAATGTGATTTTATGTTATCATTTTGATACACAAGTTGAAATTTCTTATAATACTATATTATGCTATAATTTCATAGGATTTTAAATTGTGTTCTTTTATAAATAAGATATAACCAATAGAAGTGAAAATTTGAAATGAGGTGCAAATAGATGAAGATTTCAACGAAAGGCCGCTACGGCTTAACAATTATGATCGACCTTGCAAAAAAATTTGGTGAAGGCCCAATTTCATTAAAATCAATTGCGCAGGCACATGACCTATCTGAGCATTATTTAGAGCAATTAATTTCACCACTTCGTAACGCTCGTCTTGTAAAGAGTACGCGTGGTGCATATGGCGGATATGTATTATCTGATCAGCCAGTCAACATTACAGCTGGAGATGTAATCCGTGTACTAGAGGGTCCAATTAGTGTTGTAGAAATGATAGAAGAAGAAGAACCAGCACAACGCCAATTATGGATGCGTGTTCGTGATGCGGTGCAAGAAGTATTAGATAGTACAACTTTAGAAGATTTAGTACGTTATGAGGAAGAAAATCACGGGGGCTATATGTTTTACATTTAATTCCTTGTGAAACGATTTGGAAAGAAGGAGATTTAATGGAACGCATTTACTTAGATCATGCTGCGACATCTCCGACTCACCCAGAAGTGGTCGAAAAGATGATTCCATATATGACAGAAACATTTGGAAACCCGTCTAGTATTCACTTTTATGGGCGTCAAACGCGCCATGCGGTAGATGAGGCGAGACGTGTGTGTGCACGTAGCATTCACGCGAGTCCAAATGAAATTATATTCACGAGCGGTGGTACAGAAGCTGATAATTTAGCACTTATAGGTGTAGCGCGCGCGAATCGTCATAAAGGTAACCACATTATTACAACGCAAATTGAACATCATGCGATTTTGCATACGTGTGAATTGTTAGCGCGTGAAGGATTTGAAGTGACGTATTTACCTGTTGATGAAACAGGGCGTGTTCAAGTTTCTCACATACAAAAGGCACTAAGGGAAGAGACGATTCTTGTATCTATTATGTTCGGGAATAATGAAGTAGGGACAATGCAACCAATTGCGGAAATAGGAAATTTGCTAAAAGCGCATCAAACTTATTTCCACACAGATGCTGTACAAGCCTACGGTTTATTATCGATTGATGTGAAAGAATTTGGAATTGATTTATTATCAATTTCAGCTCACAAGATTAACGGACCAAAAGGTGTCGGGTTCCTATATGCTGGTGCAAATGTGAAGTTTGAACCGTTATTAATAGGCGGAGAGCAAGAAAGAAAACGTCGTGCTGGTACTGAAAATGTACCTAGTATTGCCGGACTTCAGCAAGCAATCTTGCTAGCGGAACAAACTCGTGAGCAAAAAAATGCCCAATATGAAGAGTTTAAAGATATAATGGTATCTGTCTTCAAAAATGAAGACATTACTTTCGAGGTAAACGGAAACTTGGAATATCGCTTACCCCATGTGTTGAATATAAGTTTTACAGGAATGAATATTGAACCGTTTCTTGTAAACTTAGACTTAGCTGGTATTGCAGTATCAAGTGGTTCTGCTTGTACAGCTGGTTCGATTGATCCATCACATGTATTAGTGGCGATGTTCGGAAAAGACTCCGATCAAATACGTTCATCCGTACGCTTTAGTTTTGGACTTGGAAATACGAAAGAGCAAATTGAAAAAGCGGCGTACGAAACAGTGAAAATCGTGAAGCGATTAACACAAAATTAGCATGGGAGGTGACATGATGAACAAACTACCTCACGAAACACGCGTTGTCATCGGGATGTCCGGTGGCGTCGATTCATCTGTAGCAGCTCTTTTATTAAAAGAGCAGGGTTATGATGTAATCGGAATTTTTATGAAAAACTGGGATGATACAGATGAGAATGGTGTCTGCACAGCAACAGAAGATTATAATGATGTAATTGAAGTGTGTAACCAAATCGGCATTCCGTATTATGCAGTAAACTTTGAAAAACAATACTGGGATAAAGTATTTACGTACTTTTTAGATGAGTACCGAGCTGGTCGTACACCAAACCCAGATGTAATGTGTAACAAAGAAATTAAATTTAAAGCATTTTTAGAGCATGCAATTGCACTTGGTGCTGATTATGTAGCAACAGGTCATTATGCACGCGTTGCTTATATGGACGGCGAATATAAAATGCTTCGCGGCGTTGATGACAATAAAGATCAAACATATTTCTTAAATCAATTAAGCCAAGAGCAATTATCAAAAACAATGTTCCCATTAGGTGAATTAAAGAAACCACAAATTCGCGAGATGGCGACAGAAGCTGGTTTAGCGACAGCGGCGAAGAAAGATAGTACTGGTATTTGCTTCATCGGTGAGCGTAACTTTAAAGATTTCTTAAGTAACTATTTACCAGCGCAACCAGGTGTGATGCAAACATTATCTGGTGAAGTGAAAGGGAAACATGATGGTTTAATGTACTATACAATTGGACAACGTCATGGTCTTGGTATTGGTGGTAATGGTGATCCATGGTTTGCTGTTGGAAAAAACTTGAAAGAAAACATTTTATATGTTGACCAAGGATTCCATAACGAACTTCTATATGGTGATGAAGTTATTGCTACGAATGTAGGCTGGGTAAGTAATAAAGCGAAGGAAAAAGAATTTACGTGTACAGCGAAATTCCGTTATCGTCAAGCAGACAATAAAGTAACGGTTCAAATCGTTGATGGAAATACAGTTCGTATTCTTTGTGATGAGCCAATTCGTGCGATTACGCCAGGCCAAGCAGTTGTTTTCTATGATGGAGATGAGTGCTTAGGCGGCGCTACAATTGATGAAGTATATCATAGTGGTAAGAAATTAGATTATTTAGGATAACACGAGAAGCCTCTGCCGATTAGCGGTTAGAGGTTTCTTTTACATAAAGAAAATTTTCGTTCGCTTGGAAAATACATTCTTTGTTATAATTTGTTGTAGAGGTGAAGGATATGTCAAACAAACTTGAAACAGGTATTAAATATATGCAAGAAGGAAACTGGGAAGAAGCAGCTAAAAATTTCACAGAAGCAATCGAAGAAAATCCGAAAGAAGCGCTTGGATACATTAACTTTGCGAATTTATTAGATGTATTAGGTGATAGTGAGCGAGCAATTTTATTTTATAAACGTGCAGTAGAATTAGATGATAAATCTGCGGCTGCTTATTATGGTTTAGGAAACGTATATTACGGTCAAGAGCAATTTGCAGAGGCGAAGGCTGTATTTGAACAAGCGATGCAAGCGGGATTACAATCAGCTGACGTAACATTTATGTTAGGTATCACACATGTGCAACTTGGAAATGATCGTCTTGCACTTCCATTTTTACAAAGAGCGACGGAATTAGATGAAGACGATGTAGAAGCTGTTTTCCAATGCGGACTTTGCTTCGCACGACTAGAACATATTCAAGAGGCAAAACCTTATTTTGAAAAGGTATTAGAAATGGATGAAGAGCATGCAGATGCGTATTATAATTTAGGTGTTGCGTACGTATTCGAGGAAAATAACGAGAAAGCTCTTACTTTATTTAAGAAAGCGACTGAAATAAGTCCAGACCACTTTTTAGCTGGTAATGGTGTTCGTTTATTAGAGCAAGAAGCTGAATAAAGTGAAATTATAGTTTAATGCGCAGTTACCCCTCATCTAAAGAGTATGAAAGAGGTGGGGGATGTACTGCTCATTAAAGTGAAAAGAACTCGGAAAGGAGAGGAAATATGGGAAATCAACATGCAATGGATTTGTTTGAGGAAGAAAAAAAATTTATAAAAGCGCAAGTTCTTCATACCATTTTCCACAACGAAGAAAACCTCTATTCCGTTGTCAGTATGAAAGTCATTGAAACGAATGAAACATACGACGAAAAAAAAGTAATGATAAACGGCCATTTTCCCCGTATGCATGAAGATGAAGTGTTTACATTAACAGGTCATTTTAAAGACCACCCAAAGTATGGGAAACAATATTTAGTGGAAACGTTTAAAAAAGAATTACCACAAACAAAAGCAGGTATGGTGCAATATTTAGCGAGCGATTTATTTAAAGGGATTGGAAAGCGTACAGCCGAAAAAATCGTTGATCATCTCGGTGAGCATGCGATTTCTAAAATTATGGATGATCCCGATACGTTAAATGGTGTTGTAAACAAGCAAAAAGCGCAGGAAATATATGAGACGATTATTGAGCATCAAGGGCTAGAGAAAGTGATGAGTTTTTTAAATGGCTACGGTTTTGGAACAAAACTTTCTATTAAAATTTATCAGCAATATAAAGAGATGACATTAGAAGTGATTCGTAATAATCCATATAAGCTTATTGAAGAAGTGGACGGAATTGGATTTGGAAGAGCAGATGATATAGGGCGTGCAATAGGAATAACGGGCAATCACGACGACCGTGTACGTGCGGGATGTTTTTATACATTAGAGAACGTTTCATTACAATTGGGTCACGTGTATATGGAAAAAGGACAACTTGTGAGAGAAACAATGTCACTTTTAAATAATCAAGAAGGCAGAGTGACTGAGGAAGATATTGTAGGCTGCGTTGAAATGATGCAAGGTGAAGGGAAAGTCATTATAGAAGAAGAGCGAGTGTATTTAGCTTCTTTATTCTATTCTGAGAAAGGCGTTGTAAAGTCAATTCGTCGTCTTATGAATCAAGAAGAAACTCCTTCATTCCCTGAAGCGGAAGTGTTAAAGACATTAGGGGAAATTGAAGAACAGTTGAAAGTGCAGTATGCGCCGCTTCAGCAAGAAGCAGTTCGAACTGCACTTCATAAGCCGATGATGTTATTAACAGGTGGACCAGGAACGGGGAAAACAACAGTTATTAAAGGGATTGTTGAAATGTATGCATCACTTCACGGAGTATCATTAAATCCAAATGAATATAGTGATGATAATCCATTTCCGATTTTATTAACGGCTCCAACTGGAAGAGCAGCGAAGCGAATGAGTGAATCGACGGGGCTTCCGGCGTGCACAATTCATCGTCTGCTCGGTTGGACGCCAGAAGGGTCTTTTCAGCGTAATGAAACCGATCCAGTACAAGGAAAGTTACTCATTATTGATGAGTTTTCAATGGTTGACATTTGGCTTGCAAATCAGCTATTCAAGTCACTTCCGACAAATATTCAAGTTATCGTTGTAGGTGATGAAGATCAGTTGCCATCTGTAGGACCTGGACAAGTGTTAAAAGACTTATTGAATGCAGGCGCGGTTCCAACGGTCAAGCTTACAGAAATTTATCGTCAAGCGGAAGGGTCATCTGTTATTCAACTTGCCCATGCGATAAAAGATGGTGCGCTTCCGCCAGATTTAGCCGAAAATAAAAAGGATCGTTCCTTTATTTCTTGTACAGGAGCTCAAATTGTTGAAGTTGTAAAAAAAGTATGTGAAAATGCCAAGACAAAAGGATTTAGTGCAAGAGATGTACAAGTATTAGCGCCGATGTACCGTGGGCCTGCCGGTATTAATGTGCTGAATGAAGCATTGCAAGAAGTGTTTAATCCGAAAAAAGAAAAGAGTAAAGAAATTGCTTACGGTGATGTTGTATACCGCAGAGGTGATAAAGTACTGCAACTCGTTAATCAGCCAGAGAGCCAAGTGTTTAATGGTGATATCGGAGAAATCGTTTCGGTGTTTTATGCGAAAGAAAACGTTGAGCAACAAGATATGATTATCGTTTCATTTGATGGGATTGAAGTAACGTATACAAAGCCAGATTTAAATCAAATTACACATGCATATTGCTGTTCGATTCATAAATCACAAGGTAGTGAATTTCCGATTGTTATTATGCCGATTGTAAAGAGCTACTACCGTATGTTACGTCGTAATTTAATTTACACGGGTATTACAAGGAGTAAGAAATTCCTTATTATTTGCGGGGAGGAAGCAGCTTTTCAATCCGGTGTAAATCGCCTTGATGATGCAATGCGTCAAACGACTTTAGCTGGTCGATTGCAAGAATCACAAGGAGAAGTGCAGATGGTGACGGTTAATGGTGAAGAAATGGACGTGGAAAACATTTCACCGTATGATTTCATGTAACAAGGTGAAATTATATAGTGAAACTTTCAAACGTATAACGTTGAAAGGCTCTAGCGATGTATAAATGAATGCAGTTTGGACATAATGGCGAATAGAATCTGGGAGACTGTAAGGAGATGAAAGCCATATGTTCAGTTGTCCAAATTGCAAAGGGAAAGACATCGGAAAAATAGGTGTCAACCAATTTTATTGCTGGAATTGTTATATCGAATTATCGGTTTCAAAGGGGAAAATCCATACACATCAAGTAGAGGAAGATGGTTCATTAAGCTCTCTTGATGATTTATTTGATGATAATGAAAGAACGATCGGATAACGAAAAGGGGGATTTACTTTGAATCTACGCAATTCATTAATCGCATTAGGTGTTGGAGCTGCAGCATATCAATATGCTCGCAAACAAGATGTATTCTCAAAACGCAATGTGAAAAAAGCACGTAAGATGATTAAGTCTTATTTATAAGGCGGAAAAAACTCCCTTCATGGTAAGGGAGTTTTTTTATGCGCTTGTATGCAAATATAAAAGTCCGATTTCAGAGAAGAGATAAGATAAACCGTAACATCCAACGCCAAGCATTCCATAATGCCATAAGTGCTTCGCTCTTTCTTTTCGTGAGGAACGAATAAAGAAGCCTTTCCAAATACCAAACCCGATACAAAGCCATTCAAGAAGCATAAAAAGTGCGGATAATGCAAGCATAAATAAGACCATTATGAGCCCTCCAGATTATATTTTGACATTTTGTATTTTCAGGGGTGGTTGTCCTTATTATGTTAAATATATGTACGTCTTTAAAAAACAGTATGGTCTGTATAAAAAGATTTTAAAACTTTTGCACATAACCTAACCTATTTATTTTCAAAATAAAGGTGGAGGAGGTTTTTCGTGTGAAGAATCTTAAAATCATTTGGATATATCGTTTAGGGTTATTGTTACTCGTTTTTCTTTGTTTGCTTGTCTTTTTAAAAATTAAGCCACTATGGGCACCGATTATTTTTGTATTTAAAGTGGCGATCACACCGTTTCTTATTGCTTGTTTTATTGCTTATTTATTGCACCCTTTAATTGAAAAAATTCATAAGGAAGGAATGCCACGCACACTTGCTATTTTGCTCATTTATATTCTTTTCTTTGGCGGAATTGGCTATGGAATTTATAAAGGAACGCCAGTTGTTATTAAACAGTTACAAGAAATTAATGAACAATTTCCGCAGTTTACAAAAATGTACGATTCTTGGATGGATGGAGTTACAGAACAAACAGCGAATTTCCCATCATTTATTCATGAAAAGGTAAAGCAAATTTTCGTTGGTGTAGAAATGAAGATACAAACGCTTTTAAATAAAGTTATGAGCACAGCCCGTGGTGTACTGGATTCATTGCTCATTATTTTCTTAATTCCGTTCATTGTATTTTACATATTAAAAGATTACGGTGAGTTTTATCATGTTTTTTGGAAACTAGTTCCGAGTAAGTGGCGTAGTACGGGTCAAATGCTTGCGAAAGAAATTGATAAGTCACTCGGAAGTTATATTCGAGGACAGTTATTTGTTTGCTTAGTATTAGGGGGGGTATCTGTTCTTTCTTTTTGGTTTATCGGTATGAAATATCCGTTATTACTCGGCATTATTATTGGGGTAACGGATATAATCCCGTACTTTGGTCCTATTTTAGGGGCGATTCCGACGTTGATGATTGCGGCAACGGTATCAACGAGTTTACTCATTAAGGCGGGGATTACGATTGTTATTTTACAATTTTTGGAAAGTAACATTTTATCGCCTTACATCGTTGGTAAGTCGCTTCGTATGCATCCCGTTATTATTATGCTTGCATTACTAGTTGGAGGAGAGATAGCCGGGATTGTAGGATTGCTAATATCGGTTCCAATTTTAGCAGTTATTCGTACAGTGGTCGTTCATGTGAGGCCTCTTTGGAAAAGAGAAGATATTTAATGTGAAAGCCCTCTATCTATAGAGATAGAGGGCTAATAATATGGTTATTTAGAGAGTTGTTCTTTTATTTGCTGAACAATCCCGCTCACATCATTTGTTTGAATATGTTTTATTCTTTTCCATTCAGTATCATACATAAATACAATTTGATTACTGAAAAGACGCTTCTGTTCTTTTAGATTAGAAATTTTTGCGAAAGAGTACTCTTCAAATATTAGATTCTTGCTAACATCTGGTCCATAAAAGAAGAGCCTTTTGTTTGTTAAGATTAACAGTTCTGGTCTTGAGACGGGATGATAAAGTGAAACTTTAATCAGTGGGGAGGGCCATCCCCCACTGATTATTAGTTGAACCAATCGGGCTTTTACGAGCAGTTGATCTCCCACCTAACTTCCTCGTATTGACTGGATTTTGAGGTGGGAGTCTTACTGCTCGTTAATGCGGGATATATAAATATATCTAATGAAAATGCTGCGTAAAACAATATAGTTTCGTCAGCCGTTAATATGTTTTTAGTTTTATTTAATAAGGTTGTCATTGTAATCGCTCCTTTATTATTAATAATTTAATTATGATAAAAAATGTAATATTCAGAAATTTTTATAAAGTGTTTTTTATGAGGAGATTCCTATTTAGTAATAAACGCATAATATATTGAAAGGCTGTTAAGAATGAATAGTAGAATAACTATGATTAATAAGTAATTGATACAATATAAATGATTATCTACATTGACAAACTTAAGAGAATTCTATTATATTTAGTCATATAATACATTAAATCAATGACGGAACAAGTATGTTACAGTCCATTTATAGAGAGAAGCTTCCACCTGGCTGAAAGAAGCTTTAAATGAAGGGTAACAGAAAGCTAATCCTGAGAGCAGCTAATCACTGCCGTCTTGCCACGTTACGGCACCATGAGGTGATGAATTGATTGTTATAATAATCAATTCATAATTAGGGTGGTATCGCGAGTTAACTCTCGTCCCTTTTATTAGGGGCGGGAGTTTTTTATATTTAAGGAGGAAAATACAATGAAACAACTAACAGGCGCACAAATTCGTCAAATGTTTTTAGACTTTTTCCAAGAAAAAGGACATGCAGTAGAACCAAGTGCATCACTAGTTCCTCATGAGGATCCATCTCTTCTATGGATTAATAGTGGTGTAGCGACATTAAAGAAATATTTTGATGGTCGTGTAATCCCACAAAATCCACGTATTACAAATGCACAAAAATCAATTCGTACAAACGATATTGAAAACGTTGGGAAAACGGCTCGTCACCATACATTCTTTGAAATGTTAGGGAACTTCTCAATCGGTGATTACTTCAAAGAAGAAGCAATTACTTGGGCTTGGGAATTTCTAACGAGCGACAAATGGATCGGATTCGATAAAGAATTACTGTCTGTTACAATTCATCCGGAAGATGAAGAAGCATTCACAATTTGGAATGAGAAAATGGGTGTTCCAAAAGAACGCATCATCCGTTTAGAAGAAAACTTCTGGGATATCGGTGAAGGACCAAGTGGACCGAATACAGAAATTTTCTATGACCGCGGTGAAGCTTACGGTAATGACTTTAGTGACCCAGAATTATATCCGGGCGGAGAAAACGAGCGTTACTTAGAAGTATGGAACCTTGTATTCTCTCAATTTAACCATAATCCAGACGGTTCATATACGCCGCTTCCTAAGAAAAACATCGATACAGGGATGGGTCTAGAGCGTATGACATCTATCGTTCAAGATGTACCTACGAACTTTGACACAGACCTATTCATGCCGATGATTGGCGCGACAGAATCAATTTCTGGTGAAAAGTATCGTAACGGTGACTTAGAAAAAGATATGGCATTTAAAGTAATTGCTGACCACATTCGTACAGTAACATTTGCGGTTGGTGATGGAGCACTTCCTTCTAACGAAGGCCGTGGTTATGTGTTACGTCGTTTATTACGCCGTGCTGTTCGTTATTCTAAGAAATTAAACATCAACCGTCCATTCATGTTTGAATTAGTACCGGTTGTTGGAGAAGTAATGAAAGACTTCTATCCAGAAGTACTTGAAAAGAAAGATTTCATCGCAAAAGTTGTGAAGAATGAAGAAGAGCGTTTCCATGAAACACTTCATGATGGTGAATCAATTTTAGCTGAAGTAATTGCAAAAGCGAAAGAAGAAAAAACAACTGTTATTTCTGGCGTAGATGCGTTCCGTCTATACGACACGTACGGTTTCCCAATTGAATTAACAGAAGAATATGCGGAAGAAGCTGGTATGACAGTTGATCAAGCGGGCTTTGAGAATGAAATGGAGAAACAACGTGAGCGTGCACGTGCTGCTCGTCAAGACGTTGATTCTATGCAAGTTCAAGGCGGTGTACTTGGTGAAGTTAAAGTAGCGAGCGAATTCGTTGGTTACGGTACAGTTGCAACAGAAAGTAACGTTGTTGCACTTGTAAAAAATGGTGAGTACACAGATAGCTTACAAGCAGGTGAAGAAGGACAATTAATGCTTGATGTAACGCCATTCTACGCTGAGAGCGGTGGGCAAATTGCAGACCGTGGTTATGTTCTTGCTGACGGCGTGAAAGTTGTTGTAAAAGACGTACAAAAAGCACCAAATGGTCAAAACTTACACAAAGTTGTTGTTGAAGAAGGTACGTTAACGAAAGAAGCGGCTGTAAAAGCTCTTATCGATACGAAAAACCGTAGTAGTGTTGTGAAAAACCATACAGCAACTCACTTACTGCACCAAGCATTAAAAGATGTACTTGGAACGCATGTTAACCAAGCGGGTTCTCTTGTAACATCTGAACGTTTACGTTTTGACTTCTCTCACTTCGGTCAAGTACAAGCTGACGAATTAGAAAAAATTGAGCGTATCGTAAACGAAAAAATTTGGGAAAGTATTGATGTTGCGATTTCTCAAAAAGCAATCGAAGAAGCGAAAGAAATGGGCGCAATGGCATTATTCGGTGAAAAATACGGTGATGTTGTACGCGTTGTACAAGTAGGCGATTACAGCTTAGAGCTTTGCGGTGGTTGTCACGTTGATAACACAGCTTCTATCGGTATTTTCAAAATCGTTGCTGAGTCTGGTATCGGTGCAGGAACTCGTCGTATTGAGGCGGTAACTGGTAAGTCTGCATACGAATTAATGAACGATCAAGTAGGTTTATTAAAAGAAGCAGCAGGAAAAATGAAAACAAATCCGAAAGATATTTTAACAAGAGTTGATGGTTTATTTGCTGAAGTAAAACAACTTCAAAAAGAAAACGAATCTCTTGCTGCGAAATTAAGCAATATCGAAGCTGGAAACTTAACTGATTCAGTAATGACAGTTGATGGCGTGAACGTATTAGCGGCGAAAGTAAATGTTGCAGATATGAACAACTTACGTACAATGATGGATGACCTTAAAAATAAATTAGAGTCTGCAGTTGTTGTATTAGCGTCTGTAAATGACGATAAGGTAAACATTTTAGCGGGCGTAACGAAAGATTTAATTAGTCAAGGTTACCATGCAGGTAAACTTGTGAAAGAAGTAGCTTCTCGTTGTGGAGGCGGCGGTGGTGGCCGTCCTGACATGGCTCAAGCAGGTGGTAAAAACCCAGCGCAAGTAGAGGAAGCTTTAGCATTTGTACAAGAGTACGTTAAATCTGTTTCAAAATAAAGAGATAGTAGTGTACAATGGTAGGGAGAGGAGAAGTTCTTCTCCTTATACTTACTACTTACAAGTGAGGTGCTTGAAATGGACGGTTTTGATAAGACAATGAAGTTTAGCATTCAAGATGAAAAACAGAGTGTCCATGTAAATGATGTACTTTTAACTGTGTATGATGCACTTCAAGAAAAAGGCTATAATCCGATTAACCAAATTGTCGGTTATTTATTAAGTGGAGACCCAGCATACATACCTCGCCATAAAGATGCACGAAGCGTCATTCGTAAGCTTGAACGTGATGAGTTAATCGAAGAGCTTGTGAAGTCTTACTTGAAACATCATCGTGAGGAGTAGTTTATGCGGATATTAGGTTTAGATGTTGGTACAAAAACAGTCGGTGCTGCAATGAGCGATGAAATGGGCTGGACAGCACAAGGGCTGGAAACAATCAGGATTAACGAAGAACGAGGCCACTTTGGTTTTGACCGTATTTCTGAGTTAGTAAAACAGTACAATGTGGACAAAATAGTAGTAGGTTTACCTAAAAATATGAATGGTACAATTGGCCCGCGTGGTGAAGCGTGCCAGCAATTTGCAGAAAACCTGCGAAATCTGTTACAATTAGAAGTTGTAATGTGGGACGAGCGTTTGTCGACAATGGCGGCGGAACGTCTGCTCATTTCAGCTGATGTAAGCCGTAAGAAGCGAAAGCAGGTAATCGATAAGATGGCTGCAGTCGTGATCTTACAAGGATTTTTAGATAGTAAATAAGAGGTGACCAAAATGGAAGAAAATCAAATTACAATTGTAGACGAAAAAGGAAACGAACATTTATGTGAAATTATTTTCACTTTTGATGCTGAAAAATTCGGCAAAAAATCTTACGTAGTCTTCTCTCCAATCGGTGAAGTAGACGAAGATGGAGACCAAATCTTCGATGCAATGGCATACGAGCAAAGTGAAGAAGAGGGCGGAACATTACTTTCAATTGAATCTGAAGAAGAGTGGGAAATGGTACAAGAAATGTTTAACACTCTTGCTGATGAGCAAGAAGAAGAATAGTAATGGATAAAAAGGCGAACTGTGTACACAGTTCGCCTTTTTTGTATTCATATGCAAAATGACAGATTTTTTGTCGAAACTACTTAATTGTTTATAGTATAATAAGACGGGTTGTATGAAAAAAGGCTTTAAATGAGTAGCTGTCACCAATTATTTAGAAATGATTGGTTTTGCTTTATGTTTGTAGGGCATTGTATAGAGGAAGTGTATATGGTCTACAATTGAATAAGGAGGAAGAATTTTGGTAGAGAATCAAGTGAAGAAGAAGCGTAGACGCATTTTTTTAATTTCGATTATCGCACTGCTTTTAGTTTGTGGATCAGTCTATGCGTATATTTCATCTGCATTAGGGCCAGTTGATAGTGGAAATAAAAAAGAGATTGAGGTAGAGATTCCAAAGGGGTCATCTACAAGTAAAATCGGTGAGATTTTAGAAGAAAAAGGTGCTGTGAAAAGCGGTACAGTTTTTAGTTTTTATACGAAATTTAAGTCAAAAAGCTTACAAGCAGGTACATATTTATTAAATCCTTCGATGAGTGCTAACGATGTCATTGAACAAATGTCATCTGGCAACGTACATCTTCCGGCTCTTTATAAAGTGACGATTAAAGAAGGGGCGCAAGTAACTGAAATTGCTGAAGTGATTGCGGCAGAATTAAAGTGGAATAAAGATGATGTTGTGCGTCAATTAAACGATAAAGCATTTATTCAAAAAATGCAGCAAAAGTATCCGAAGCTATTAACGGATAAAATTTTTGATAGCAACATTAAATATCCACTAGAAGGATACTTATATCCAGCAACGTATTCTTTCTATAAAAAGGATACAAAATTAGAAGAAATTGTAATCCCGATGCTTGAGAAAACAAATGCAATTATTGTTCAAAATGAGGCGAAAATGAAAGCGAAGAACTGGGATGTTCATCAACTTCTCACGTTGTCTTCACTTATTGAAGAAGAGGCCACTGGCTTTACTGATCGCCAGAAAATTTCTAGTGTTTTCTATAATCGTTTAGCGAAAGGTATGCCGCTTCAAACGGATCCGACGGTATTATACGCGCTTGGAAAACATAAACAACGTGTATTATACGAAGACTTGAAAGTAAACTCACCGTACAATACGTATGTTGTGAAAGGGTTGCCGGTTGGACCAATTGCAAACTCTGGTAAACATTCAGTGGAAGCAGCGTTAGATCCTGCGCAAACAGATTATTATTATTTCTTAGCTGCACCAAGTGGTGAAGTGTATTATGCGAAAACATTAGAAGAACATAATGCATTAAAGCAAAAATACATTACGAAAAAACAGTGAAATGGGGAGGGATAGCGAAAAAGGTCGCACATCCCTCTTTTTTGTGGTAAAATATATCGGGTTAAAAACTGGCAGAAGAATCGTTTTTAATATCAAAACGGGACGTACAAGCTAAGGGTGAAACTGGCTTGTATTTTTATTGCATTCTATGTGTGAAAAGACAAAGGTTGACGCGTCATAGAGGCACTTCTCCATGTAAATAAGGAGGACCAATTATGGAGGATGCAGTTAACGAGTACTTATTATCATTTATTGATCCAAAAGATAAATTAATTCTTGAAATGGAAGAGTATGCAACTGAAAACTATGTGCCGATTATGGATCGACTTGGAATGGAATTTATGCTGCAATTTTTACGTTTAATTGGACCGGAAAGTATTTTAGAACTTGGAACAGCAATCGGTTATTCTAGTATTCGTATGATGCAAGCTATTCCGAACTCTCGTATTGTGACAGTAGAGCGCAATCGTGAACGATATGAAAAGGCACTTGAATATATAGAATGTTCCTCGGTAACAGACCGTATTTCTGTTATTTACGGTGATGCTTTAGAAACGGGCGAACAAGTGAAAGAACATGGAACATTTGATGTTATTTTTATTGATGCAGCGAAAGGGCAGTATCGTCGCTTTTTTGACTTATACGAACCGTTATTAAATCCTGGTGGGGTTATTATTTCAGATAACGTTATGTACCATGGTCTTGTGACGACAAAAGAGAAAATTGAAAATAGACGTACGCGTGGTTTGATTCGTCGTATTAAGACGTACAATGAATGGCTTATGAACCATGAAGGATATGATACAACGATTTTCCCAATTGGCGATGGAGTGGCTGTAAGTAAAAAGAGAGGGTGACAAAAGTATGAAGAAACCTGAATTGTTAGTAACGCCTAGAGCGGTGGCGGATATTGAATCTCTTGTGAAAGCAGGGGCAGATGCAGTAATGGTTGGTGAACAAAAGTTTGGTTTACGTTTGGCAGGAGAGTTTTCACGTGAAGATGTGAAACGAGCTGTAAACATTGCACATGAAAATGGTGTGAAAGTATACGTTGCAATGAATGCGATGTTCCACAATGATAAAGTGGAAGAATTAACGGACTACGTTGCCTTTTTAAATGAGGTAAATGTAGATGCGATTGTTTTCGGAGATCCAGCGGTATTAATGGCTGTTCGTGAAGTTGCACCAAATATGCAACTGCACTGGAATACAGAAACGACAGCAACAAACTGGTTTACTTGTAACTATTGGGGGCAAAGAGGAGCGAAACGCGCTGTATTAGCTCGTGAGCTTAGCTTAGATGAAATTGCTGAATTAAAAGAAAATGCTGAAGTGGAACTTGAAGTACAAGTTCACGGTATGACTTGTATGTTCCAATCGAAGCGTTCACTAGTAGGAAACTACTTTGAGTATCAAGGGCGTAATCTCGACATCGAAAAGAAAAAGTATGAAGAGAATATGTTCTTATACGACCCAGAACGTAATAACAAATATCCAATTTATGAAGATGAAAATGGTACTCACATTATGAGTCCGAATGATATTTGTTTCATCGATGAGTTAGAGGAACTAATCGATGCTGAAGTCGATAGCTTAAAAATTGATGGTGTCCTAAAAAGTTCTGAATACATTATTGAGGTAACGAAGAAATATCGTAAGGCGATTGATTTATGTGTAGAAGATCGTGATGCGTATTATGACGTGAAAGATGATTTATTTAAAGAGATAGAAGAAATACAACCGGTAAATCGTCCGTTAGATACAGGATTCTTCTTTAAAGAAACGGTTTACTAAACGAGGAGGGTGTAGGAAATGACTGTACAAGAAATTTCACGAGTGATCGATGGCAAACGCGTTATTGTGAAAAAACCTGAACTGTTAATCCCTGCGGGTAACTTAGAAAAATTAAAAGTAGCTATCCATTATGGGGCAGATGCTGTATATTTAGGTGGACAAGAATTTGGTCTTCGTTCTAATGCAGGTAACTTTACGCTGGAAGACATGGCAGAAGGCGTTGAATTTGCAAAGAAATATGGAGCAAAAATATACGTAACAACAAATATTTTTGCGCATAATGAAAATATGGATGGGCTAGAGGAATATTTAAAAGGGATTGAAAAAGCCGGCGTAACGGGAATTATCGTTGCCGATCCGCTTATTATTGAGACATGTAAACGTGTAGCGCCTTCTGTTGAGGTGCATTTAAGTACACAACAATCACTATCCAACTGGAAAGCAGCACAGTATTGGAAAGAAGAAGGTTTACATCGTCTTGTATTAGCTCGTGAAGCAAGCTATGAAGAAATGAAAGAAATTAAAGAAAAAGTTGATATTGAAATTGAAGCATTCGTCCATGGTGCAATGTGTATCGCCTATTCAGGGAGATGTACATTAAGTAACCATATGACAGCGCGTGACTCTAACCGTGGTGGTTGTTGTCAATCTTGCCGCTGGGATTATGATTTAGTTCAAACGGTATCACAACATAAAGATGCAAAAGAGCTTCCTCTATTCCAAGAAGAAGATGCTCACTTTGCGATGAGCCCAAAAGATTTAAATTTAATCTTATCAATTCCGAAAATGATTGAAATTGGAATTGACAGCTTAAAAGTTGAAGGACGTATGAAATCTATCCATTACGTAGCGACTGTAGCAACTGTATATCGTAAAGTAATTGATGCGTATTGTGCGGATCCGGATAACTTTGAGTTTAAACAAGAATGGTTAGATGAGCTTGATAAATGTGCAAATCGTGATACAGCTCCTGCATTCTTTGAAGGGGTTCCAGGACATCAAGAGCAAATGTTTGGAAATCATAGTAAGAAAACAACGTATGATTTTGCTGGTTTAGTGTTAGATTATAATGAAGAAACGGGCATCGTAACGCTTGAGCAACGTAATCACTTCAAACCGGGACATGAAGTGGAGTTCTTTGGACCAGAAATAGAAAACTTTACGCAGACGGTGGATAAAATTTGGGATGAGGATGGAAACGAATTAGATGCAGCGAGACATCCGTTGCAAATCGTGAAATTCAAAGTGGATCAACCAGTGTATGTGAATAATATGATGCGCAAAAACATACTTCAATAAGAAAGAGTGGTAGTCGAATGGGGACGAATAAGCCTGTTGTAATTGGAATCGCTGGTGGTTCAGGATCAGGAAAAACAAGTGTAACGAAAGCGATTTTTGACCATTTTAAAGGTCATTCCATTTTAATCTTGGAGCAAGATTATTATTACAAAGATCAAAGCCATTTACCAATGGAAGAACGTTTAAAAACGAATTATGATCATCCGTTAGCGTTTGATAATGATTTGTTAATTGACCATTTGCAGCAGTTGCTTGCATATGAGCAAGTGGAAAAGCCTATATATGACTATACATTGCATACGCGTTCAGAAAAAATTATTCCAGTTGAGCCGAAAGATGTAATTATTTTAGAAGGAATTCTTATTTTAGAAGACCCACGTCTTTGTGAGCTAATGGATATTAAGTTATTCGTTGATACAGATGCAGACCTTCGTATTTTACGCCGCATGCAGCGCGATATTGAAGAGCGCGGTCGTACAATGGATTCAGTTATTGACCAATACGTAAACGTTGTACGACCAATGCATAATCAATTTATTGAGCCTTCTAAGAAATTCGCGGATATTATTATCCCTGAAGGTGGACAAAATCATGTTGCAATTGATATTATGGTTACAAAAATTGCAACAATTCTTGAACAAAAAGTAAATTTGTAATAGCATAGTAAAAGATATACGATAGGAAGGGATTTTTTCCCTTCTTATCGAATACAATGAAACATGAAACCTCACCTACCAATAGGTGAGGGCATATTTATATCAACTTTCCATACATACCTTCTTTATATAAGGAAGAATTGGAGAATAAGGGGTTGTATGTGACAACTCCACTAGTGCACGTGTGCTAGAAACCTCCGCTATATATAAGCGGAGGAGTTTTCATATGGAACTCCTCTTTTTTTTCGGAGGATTGGTATATAAAAGGAGTGGAAAACATGGCAACAGAAAAAACATACCCTATGACGCAAGAGGGTAAGCAAAAACTAGAGAACGAAGTTGAACAATTAAAAACAGTAAGACGTAAAGAAGTTGTAGAGCGTATTAAGATCGCACGTAGCTTCGGAGATCTTTCTGAGAACTCTGAGTATGATGCAGCGAAAGATGAGCAAGCATTCGTAGAAGGACGTATTACACAACTTGAAAATATGATCCGTAATGCGGTTATCATTGAAGACAATGGTGAAGAGTCTACAGTTGTAACATTAGGTAAAACAGTAACATTTAAAGAGTTACCAGGTGGAGACGAAGAAGCGTACATAATCGTA
The DNA here is from genome assembly GCF_022664195.1 of Bacillus cereus group sp. BfR-BA-01316. Taxonomy (NCBI): domain Bacteria; kingdom Bacillati; phylum Bacillota; class Bacilli; order Caryophanales; family Bacillaceae; genus Bacillus; species Bacillus cereus group sp. BfR-BA-01316. The sequence continues at coordinate 222,594 of NZ_JAKUGX010000002.1, read as the reverse complement.
GGTAGCGCAGAAGCTGATCCATTTGAAGGAAGAATTTCTAACGATTCTCCAATCGCAAAAAGCTTATTAGGTAAGCAAATTGGTGAGAAGGTAGCAATCCAAACACCAGGTGGAGAAATGCAAGTAGAGATTATCTCCGTAAAATAACGTAAAAATCACTCGTGTAAAAACGAGTGATTTTTTATTTGTATAAAAGGTGAAACACCTCGTCTAAACTACAATAGACGAGGTGTTTTTTTATGAAAATGAAACGGAGAATTATAATTGTTTTAATTTGTTTTATGGCTGTGATTTTTTTATTACTTTGTCGTTTAATCCAAATACAGATTATAGATACGGAATCATTTACTGATCGAAATATCAATTTGATTGAAAAAAGTGTTACGCAACGAACACAATCACTTACAGTAGATAATGGAAGAGGGCATTTTACAGATCGAAATGGTAAGGAAATTGGTGAAGAGAAATATCCAGTCTTAATTGTTTTTCCATTTTTACAAATAAAAAATGACATGTTAGAGAAAATTGCGCATATCATTGGTGTGTCGAGACAAGAGATAAGACTGCAAATGAAAAATAAGAATGAAGCATTTATATTACGAAGGGGGAATATCCCATTTCAATTAACGCTCGAGCAGATGAAGAAGGTAAATCAATTAGATATTTTAGGTATTGTAGCAGCAGAAGTTCGACTGAAGCAAATGGGAGAGGCAAATCATTTAATTGGTGATGTGGGAGAGAATGAACAGGAATTTCAAAAGCGTTATGGAGAAATGAAAAAAACTTCGAAACAAACGCCAATTGGTATTTCTGGATTGCAACAATCATTTGATGAATTTTTACTGACTGATGGAGAAGCGAAAGTACTATATCAAGTGGATCGACAAGGAGAACCGATTTTTGGGAAACAGGCGAAATACACTTCACCAGGAAATCCATTTTATCCAGTTACTATTCAAACAACAATACATAAAACGTTGCAACGACGAGCAGAGAAGATTATAGATGAAAACGGAATAAAAAAAGGTGGGTTAGTATTACTAGACATAAAGAATAGTGAAGTTTTAGCAATGGTAAGTAGGCCTTCTTTACAGATGAATGATAGGAGGATATATAAAGCTACACTTGAAAATCAAATGTTAACTCCTCATTTTCCGGGGTCTGTTTTTAAAACAGTAGTTGCAGCAGCAGAAATTGATGAGAATTTGGTGCGGTTTAATCGTAAATTTAACTGTAATACGGATTTATACGGTGAAAATCTTCCACAAGTTATGATGGGGTCATTAAACTTTAAGGAAAGCTTTGCTAGAAGCTGTAATCGAACGTTTGCCGTATTAGGTGATGAACTAATGCAAAAGGATAGGGAAGTATTAGAAACGTATTTAGAGGCCTTAGGAGCAAGTAAGAAGGTAGGGTGGAAAGGTTCGGTATTTCATACACCGGAATTTGAGCAATTGCCAGAAGAAAAGAGTGCTATTATTTGGGGGAGCGAAGAAAATAAAGATAGTAGAAAAGCGATTGCTCAAACGATGGTCGGACAAAAAGATGTACGTGTGTCACCTCTAGCTATAGCGAATATGATGGCGACAATTGCTAGAGGTGGAGAGAAGATGGAAGTGAAAGCTGTGAAAAAAATAGTGTATAAAAATGGAACCGACTTTTTTACATTTGAAAATCATAAATTAAATGGGAAACAGCTTTCTTATGAAACGATGAAAAAATTACAACAGTTGTTAAGAGGTGTTGTAACGATGGAGAAAGGAACGGGAACCGCATTCCGTTCGTTGCCACTAACTGTCGCTGGAAAATCTGGGACGGCACAAACAGGAAAAGGAGAGAAGGTGAATCGCTGGTTTGCAGGTTATTTTCCATATGAAAACCCAAGATATGCTTTAGTTGTAGTTGATATAGAAACAGATAACGTAAATGTAGTTACACCAGCTTTTGCAGAAATGGTAGAAGCAATTCATCAATTAGAAATTGAAAAGTAATCTTGCAATTATTTATGAAATGTTTTCATTTCGTGAAAATATTATTGTAAATGTTCAACCTTTCTAGATTTAATGTTACAATAGCAAGTATGAAAAACTGCATGGAGGTTTGAAGAATGGCAGGAGGATCTAGATTTCAACAGAAACAACAAAAACGTCGTCAAAACGGTGTTTTAAATATTGCGATTGCTATTGTATTAGTAGCAGTAGCTATTGTAGCATATCAATTGTTTGTTCCTGACACAAAAGAGCAAGCGTCTTCTAGTGATAATAAAAAAGTAGCTCAGCAAACAACAAAAGAAAATAAAGCTGAGAAAGCTAAAGGTAAAGAAGAGACGAAGAAGAACGAACAAGAGAAGGCAGAGGCTAAGAAGAAGGAAGAAGAAGAGAAGCAAAAGGCTGAAGAAGAAAAGAAAAAGGCTGAAGAAGAAGCAAAAGCAAAAGCTAATGAGAAAGTATCAGCTGAAAAAACACAGCCAAAGGCAACAGATGCTTATACGAAACCTTCTTGGAAGCCAGTAGGTACAGAACAAGGTGCATCACCTGCGATGACGTTTAAAAAAGGTTCAGCAGATTGGAATGAAATGAATCAAGCGATTTCCACTGCAATTGACGTTCCAGTAGAGCAATTAGTTATTCATAGAATCGGAAATAACGGTAAGAATAAAGCGTACGGTAATGTCCAAGATAAGCAATCAGGTAAACAATATTATGTAAATATTGATTGGGTAGACAATGAGGGCTGGAAACCAGTACTTGTTCAAACTCTAAACTAAAAAAGAGAGGCTCTTAAGAGCCTCTCTTTTTTAGTTAGCGTAATTTCTTTAATTTAAAATGAACAACCGCACTATAATAAGGTCTTTTGCTTTCAGGATCCATAACCATTTGATGTGAGATGTGATGTACTTCGAGCATAAGTGCTTTATTATTATCAATTTGCTCGCTAATTTTTTTTTCTAAAGAAGCTAAGTCCGCCGCTTCAAAAAACTCTACTTTATCTTCTAACATTTCAAAGGTAAATGACACGAAGACGACCCCTCTCCTATGTAATTACCTATAGTGTAACAAAGAAAAGAAGGAAATACTACGTACATTTCAATTGACATTTTTAGAAAGAGGGAATATCATACTGATAAAACCGATAAGAAAAAGGGGAATTTTTATGGGTACAGAATTTAATGGTCTATTTGATGAGTGGGCTCATACGTACGACTCATTTGTACAAGGCGAAGATATACAATATAAAGAAGTTTTCGCCCATTATGAGGACATTTTAGAGGATGTAGTTAACAAATCATTTGGTAACGTATTAGAATTTGGTGTAGGTACTGGCAATTTAACAAATAAATTATTACTTGCTGGTCGCACAGTTTACGGTATAGAACCGTCACGCGAAATGCGTACTATTGCAGAAGAGAAATTACCAAAAGAGTTTTCAATTACAGAGGGTGATTTTCTTTCATTTGAAGTCCCAAATTCAATCGATACTATTGTGAGCACTTACGCATTTCATCATTTAACAGATGAAGAAAAAGACGTAGCAATTGCGAAGTATAGTCAATTGCTAAACAAAGGTGGTAAAATAGTGTTTGCTGATACGATATTTGCAGATCAAGATGCATATGATAAAACTGTCGAAGTAGCAAGACAAAGAGGTTTTCATCAGTTAGCAAACGATTTGCAAACAGAATACTATACACGTATTCCTATCATGCAATCTATTTTTGAAAACAATGGCTTCTATGTAACGTTTACGAGATTAAATCATTTCGTTTGGGTAATGGAGGCAACTAAGCAATAGAAAGAGGGATTAGATTGAGAATTGCTGTAATTGGAGCAATGGAAGAAGAAGTACGTATTTTACGTGACAAACTAGAACAAGCAGAAACAGAAACTGTTGCAGGTTCTGAATTTACGAAAGGGCTATTGGCAGGACATGAAGTAATCTTGCTAAAGTCTGGTATTGGTAAAGTAAATGCAGCGATGTCAACGACAATTTTATTAGAAAGATATAAACCTGAAAAAGTAATCAACACTGGTTCAGCTGGTGGATTCCACCATTCTTTAAATGTTGGAGATGTGGTTATTTCAACAGAAGTTCGTCACCATGACGTAGATGTAACAGCATTTAACTACGAATATGGTCAAGTGCCAGGAATGCCACCTGGATTTAAAGCTGATGAGGCATTAGTTGCATTAGCTGAGAAATGTATGCAGGCGGAAGAAAATATTCAAGTTGTAAAAGGTATGATTGCAACAGGTGATTCATTTATGAGTGATCCGAACCGTGTTGCAGCAATTCGTGATAAATTTGAAGATCTTTATGCAGTAGAAATGGAAGCAGCAGCTGTTGCGCAAGTATGCCACCAATATGAAGTTCCATTTGTTATTATTCGTGCACTTTCTGATATTGCTGGTAAAGAATCAAATGTTTCATTTGATCAATTTTTAGATCAAGCAGCTCTTCATTCTACAAACTTTATCGTAAAAGTACTAGAAGAGTTAAAGTAATGTAACAAAAAGGCAACTGTCTCATATAAAGAAAATACATACAGTTGCCTTTTCTTTATTGGCAAATAAGGGGGAGAACACGATGAATGTATATCGTGGAGTTCATGAGTTGATTGGCCATACACCAATCGTAGAAATTACTCGTTTTTCACTTCCGAAAGGAGTCCGTTTATTTGCAAAGCTTGAATTTTACAACCCAGGCGGAAGCGTTAAGGATCGTTTAGGAAGAGAATTAATCGAAGATGCGTTAGAAAAAGGGCTTGTTGCAGAGGGCGGAACAATCATTGAACCGACGGCTGGAAATACCGGCATTGGACTGGCACTTGCAGCGTTAGAACATGATTTACGCGTCATTGTTTGTGTACCAGAGAAATTTAGTATCGAAAAACAAGAATTAATGAAAGCACTAGGTGCCAAGGTCGTGCATACACCGACTGAGCAAGGAATGACCGGCGCAATTGCAAAGGCAAAAGAATTAGTAAAGGAAATACCAAATTCATACTCTCCAAGTCAGTTTGCTAATGAAGCAAACCCTCGTGCTTATTTCAAAACACTAGGTCCTGAACTTTGGGACGCACTGAATGGAGAGATTAACATATTTGTTGCGGGTGCAGGAACTGGCGGGACGTTTATGGGAACTGCGTCTTATTTAAAAGAAAAAAATATTGATATTAAAACGGTTATTGTAGAACCAGAAGGATCCATTTTAAATGGCGGCAAAGCTGGTTCACATGAAACAGAAGGTATTGGTCTTGAATTCATTCCACCATTTTTAAAAACATCTTATTTTGATGAAATTCATACGATTTCTGATCGAAATGCATTTTTACGTGTAAAAGAATTGGCGCAAAAGGAAGGTCTTCTCGTTGGAAGCTCTTCAGGAGCGGCATTCCATGCAAGCTTGCTTGAGGCTGAGAAAGCAAAACCAGACACAAATATTGTAACGATTTTTCCAGATAGTAGTGAGCGTTATTTAAGTAAAGATATATACAAAGGATGGGAATAAAAAATGAGAGCAAAGACAAAGTTAATTCATGGTATTCGCATAGGAGAACCTTCAACTGGATCTGTAAACGTGCCGATATATCAAACGAGTACGTACAAACAAGAAGCAGTTGGTAAGCACCAAGGATATGAATATTCTAGAACTGGTAATCCAACTCGTTCAGCTTTAGAAGAAATGATTGCAGTGTTAGAAAATGGTCATGCAGGATTTGCATTTGGTTCAGGGATGGCAGCTATTACAGCAACTATTATGCTATTCTCAAAAGGAGATCACGTCATTTTAACAGATGATGTTTACGGTGGAACGTATCGTATTATCACGAAAGTATTAAATCGTTTCGGTATTGAGCATACTTTTGTAGACACAACAAACTTGGAGGAAGTTGTAGAAGCAATTCGTCCAAATACGAAAGCGATTTATGTGGAAACACCAACGAATCCATTACTGAAAATTACTGATATTAAGAAAATATCCACTCTTGCTAAAGAAAACGATTTATTAACAATTATTGATAACACATTCATGACGCCATATTGGCAGTCGCCAATTTCCTTAGGAGCAGACATTGTACTTCATAGTGCAACGAAATATTTAGGTGGGCATAGTGATGTAGTTGCAGGCCTAGTAGTTGTAAATAGTCTGCAACTAGCAGAAGACCTTCATTTCGTACAAAACTCAACAGGAGGTATTCTTGGACCACAAGATAGCTTCTTACTACTTCGCGGTTTAAAAACATTAGGAATTCGTATGGAAGAGCATGAAATAAATTCACGCGCAATTGCTGAGTTTTTAAATAACCATCCGAAAGTAAATAAAGTATATTATCCAGGTCTTGAATCACATCAAAATCACGAATTAGCAACAGAACAGGCGAATGGATTTGGTGCAATCATCTCATTCGATGTAGATAGTGAGGAAACATTAAATAGAGTACTTGAGAAGTTACAATACTTCACACTTGCTGAAAGCTTAGGAGCAGTAGAAAGTTTAATTTCTATTCCATCACAAATGACACATGCGTCTATTCCGGCTGATCGCCGTAAAGAATTAGGGATTACAGATACACTAATTCGTATTTCTGTCGGTATTGAAGATGGTGAAGATTTGATTGAAGATTTAGCACAAGCGTTAGCATAATGAGAAAGTACTGCTTATAGAGCAGTGCTTTTTAAAAGGTTTTTTGTGAAAAGTTTCACAAAATGGACATACACAAATAAAATGATTTCATGTATAGTGAAGTCATGAAATATTACTCACGAACAATCTTGTGAAAAGTTTCACAAACAATGAGATTCATGTAGGAAGGCAACTCTATTTTTTTACGCTAATCGGGACTTATTATGACCTATAGGGACTTATAAGGGCCATGATAACAGAATAGGAGGAAATTTACATGGTAGTCAAAGAGAAAGCTGTAAATGAAATGCAAGAGGTAAAAGAGATGATTGATACATTAGTGAAGAACGGTCAAAAAGCTTTACAAGCATTAGAAGGTTTTACACAAGAGCAAATTGACAACATTGTTCATGAAATGGCGCTTGCAGGTGTTGATCAACATATGCCGCTTGCGAAGTTGGCTGTTGAAGAAACGGGTCGTGGTGTATATGAAGACAAATGTATTAAAAATATTTTTGCTACTGAATATATTTGGCATAGTATAAAGAAAGACAAAACGGTAGGAATTATTCATGAAGATCCTCATGAAGAAATAATAGAAATTGCGGAACCGGTTGGTGTAGTAGCTGGAGTAACGCCAGTAACGAATCCAACGTCGACAACGATGTTTAAAGCATTAATCGCGATAAAAACGAGAAATCCAATTATTTTCGCTTTCCATCCTTCTGCACAAAAATGTTCTATTGCAGCAGCGAAAACAGTATACGATGCTGCATTGAAGGCTGGTGCACCAAAGCACTGCATTCAATGGATTGACAGACCTTCTGTCGAAGCAACGAAACAATTAATGAATCATGAAGGTGTTGCGCTCGTTCTAGCAACTGGAGGAGCTGGTATGGTGAAATCAGCGTATTCTACTGGCAAACCAGCGTTAGGTGTAGGGCCAGGTAATGTACCATGTTACATAGAGAAATCGGCACATGTAAAACGTGCTGTTAATGATTTAATTTTATCGAAAACATTTGATAACGGTATGATTTGTGCATCTGAACAAGCTATCATTGTAGATAAGGAAATCTATGATGATGTTAAAACAGAAATGATAGCAAATAATTGTTACTTTGTAACAGAAGAAGAGAGAAAAGAGTTAGAAAAGCTTGTTATTAATGAAAACACATGTGCAGTAAATAGTGATATTGTTGGGAAATCAGCACAGTATATTGCCGAATTAGTAGGGATCACTGTACCTGAAGATACAAAAATGCTTGTAGCTGAAATTAAAGGGATCGGAGCAGCGTATCCACTATCTCGTGAAAAACTGAGTCCAGTATTAGCTTGTGTAAAAGCAAATTCATTAGAAGAAGGATTTACATATTGCGAAGAAATGTTGAATCTTGGTGGTTTAGGACATTCAGCAGTCATCCATTCTACAAATAAAGAAGTGCAAAAACAATTTGGTTTGCGTATGAAAGCTTGCCGTCTCATTGTAAATGCCCCTTCATCACAAGGTGGAATAGGTGATATATACAATGGGTTTATTCCATCACTTACACTTGGATGTGGTTCCTATGGGAAAAATTCAGTTTCCCAAAACGTAACAGCTACTCATTTATTAAATATAAAAAGGCTGGCAAATAGAAAAAAGAGTATGCAGTGGTTCAAATTACCACCAAAAATTTATTTTGAAAAACATGCTACAGCATATTTAGCAAACATGCCTAATATTTCACGCGCATTTATTGTAACGGATCCAGGAATGGTTGAGCATGGATATGTAGATACGGTCACGCACTATTTACGTAAACATGCAAGTGACGTGAAAGTCGAGGTTTTCTTCGAGGTTGAGCCAGATCCATCAGATGAAACTGTTTTTAAAGGTGCGGACATGATGAAAAGCTTTAAGCCAGATGTAATTATCGCACTTGGTGGTGGTTCAGCTATGGATGCAGCAAAAGGGATGTGGCTTTTCTATGAGCACCCAGAAACAACATTCTATGGAATTAAACAGAAATTTTTAGATATAAGAAAACGTACATGTAAGTATCCGAAATTGGGAAATAAAGCACAATTTGTTGCAATCCCAACAACATCAGGGACTGGATCAGAAGTGACGCCATTTGCAGTTATTACAGATAAGAAAAATAATATAAAATATCCGCTTGCTGATTATGAATTAACACCAGATGTAGCAATTGTTGATCCACAATTTGTCATGACAGTACCACCTCATGTAACAGCAGATACTGGCATGGACGTATTAACACATGCAATTGAAGCGTATGTGTCCGTTATGGCAAATGACTATACAGATGGTTTAGCATTAAAAGCAATTGATCTCGTATTTAAATATTTACCGAGAGCATATAAAGATGGAAATGATGAAGAAGCACGAGAAAAAATGCATAACGCTTCTGCAATCGCAGGGATGGCATTTGCTAATTCTTTCCTTGGTATTAATCATAGTTTAGCACATAAAATTGGACCGGAATTCCATATTCCACACGGACGTGCAAATGCAATCCTTATGCCGCATGTAGTCCGCTATAATGCTATTAAGCCAAGGAAACATGCATTGTTCCCAAAATATGAGCACTTTGTGGCAGATGAACGTTACGCACATATTGCGAGAATGCTCGGGCTTCCAGCAAGCTCAACAGCAGAAGGTGTGGAATCACTTATCCAATCAATTATTGCGCTTGGGAAAAAATTGAATATTAATATGAGTATCGCAGGACAAGGAGTCGCTAAAGAACAATTTGAAGCGGTTGTTGGAATATTAGCAGAAAGAGCGTTTGAAGATCAGTGTACAACAGCTAATCCAAAATTGCCGCTCACTTCAGAGCTACAAGAAGTCTATATGGAAGCGTATAAAGGCGTATAATAGATAAAAAAGAGCCGCATTTAAGCGGCTCTTTTTTACTTTGGAAAACATCTCCCAGTTTGGTTCTATTTACTTGTCTTTAAGCTTAATAGAATGTGATAAAGTGAGGAGGGGAGTGATAAAGAGATGAAAGAATTACAAGAAAAAATAGCAGATTATACTCGTTTCGGACAAGTACTTTTGTCTATAAGTACATTTTTAATGATCGGTTTATTAATTCCAAGTGGAGTCAAAAATATGGTGCAGTCTTTTGTTATGATGGGGAGTATTATTGTATTTTTAGTTCTTGCTTTTTTCTTCTTTAAGCGTGTTAGAACGATGCGTGACCAATTAGAGGAGAGCGAATATGAAGAAAATTGTTAAATAGGGCGCTACGAAAAGAAGAAATCTTTTTGTAGCGTTTTTTTATTTTTGTAGAAAATGTATGCGGTTTATATTGATAATGATAATCCTTATCAATTAAAGTAGAATAGTAGTCAATGATTATCATTATCAATTAGGGGTGAAAGAATGAAAAAATCCATTACACTGTTCACAGCGATCTTATCTATTTTTTTCTTATTAATAGGTTGCAGTGCAAAGGAAAACGAAAAAGCATCTGCAACAAAAACAGACAAAGGAACAGACAAAATCGAAATTACCGATCTCTCAGACAGAAAGGTAAAATTCAATAAAATTCCTGAAAGTTTTGCGACGTTAAGTATGGGCGATATGAATATTATCCATGCTTTAGGAGGGAAAATTGTCGGTCGTCCAGATGCAAAAATCTCCCTTCCAGAAGATTTGCAAAAAACGCAAGTAATTGGAAATACACATCAGCCAAACTTTGAACAAATTGCTAGTTTAAAGCCAGATGTACTTGTTGCTAATAATGGGTTCCAAAAAAATATTCCAACGGTTGAAGGGCAAGGTACAAAAGTTATAATTTCTTCAGCTAACTCTGTAAAAGACATTCAAAAGAGTATTGAAATGTATGGAACAGTAATGAAGAAAGACGATAAAGCAAAAGAGCTTAATCAAAAAATTAATGATCAAATGAAGAAATATGAGAAAAAGAGCGATATTAAAGCGTTGCTAGTTTATGGAGCACCAGGCACTTATTTAGCAGCATTACCAACATCTCTATCAGGGGATATTTTAGAAAAGACGGGCGGGAAAAATATCGCAGCTAGTTTTCCAGAAATGAAAGAGTATCCGCAATATGCACAGCTAAGTGTAGAACGTATTATTGAAGCAAATCCAGATGTGATTTATTTAATTACACATGGAGATCCCAATAGCGTGAAAAAAGCATTTGAAGGCGAAATGATGAAAAATGAAGCATGGAAAAATTTAGATGCAGTAAAACAAAATCGTGTTGTTATTTTACCACCAGATTTATTTGGATCAAATCCTGGAACAAAAGTGACAGAAGCGATGGACTTTATGTATAAAAGTATACAAGATGTAAGGAAATGATAGGTATGGAGAGTAGTGAAATAGTAAGAGAAAAGGAACATCCTTTTGCGAAGAAAAGATGGATAATAGCAGTTACTTTAGTCGTATTAACATTTCTAGGTCTTTTTTACGGTCTTTTTGCAGGGAGCTTATCTTTTTCTTTACGAGACATTATAGAGGGTATACAAGATGAAGGTTCGACAGTTCATCGAATTGTGTGGGATCTTCGCATACCGAGAGTGCTCGTTGGGTTTATAGTAGGAACGTGTTTAGCTACATCTGGAGCATTACTGCAAGGGGTTATGAGAAATCCTCTTGCAGACCCTGGAATTATTGGAGTTTCATCAGGAGCAGGCCTTGTAGCAATAATAATCATGATTTTATTTCCACAGCATATGGCATTTTTACCGCTAGGAGCTTTTTTAGGAGCTTTTATTACAGCAATGGTCATTTATGCTTTATCATGGCAAAAGGGGGCACCCGCTTCAAGAATCGTCCTCGTTGGTGTTTCGATAAATGCTTTAATCGGTGCAGCGACTTCAGCATTAATGTTATTACATAGCGACAAAGTGCAATCTGTTTTACCATGGTTAGCTGGTGGTATTGGCGGTGTGAGTTGGGCACATTTAAATATGATTATTTACTATGCGATATTCGCTATTATATTAGCTTTCTTCGGTATTAAACATATTCGAGTATTAATGCTTGGGGATGAAATGGCCAAATTATTAGGGTATAACGTGGAAAGAAGTCGGTTTTATTTAATAGTAGTAAGTACAATGTTAGCTGGAATAGCAGTTAGCGTTTCTGGTCTTATTGGATTTGTCGGTCTTGTTGTACCACATATGCTACGTTTATTAGTCGGAAATGATTATAGATATTTGCTGCCATTATCATGCCTTGGCGGAGGAATATTACTTGTTTTTGCAGATGCGATAGCTAGAAGTTGGTTTGATCCAATCGAATTACCAGTTGGTATTTTATTGTCCTTCTTAGGTGGTCCGTTCTTCTTATATTTAATTCATAGAGGAGGAAAACAACGTGCTTTCCGTTAAAGAAGTTTCTTACGCTCATTCAGAAAGATTTCAAATGAAAAATATGAATATACATATTAAAGCTGGAGAAATCGTTAGTTTAATTGGCCCAAATGGATCGGGGAAATCTACTTTACTTCGCTTAATGGCAAGGCTACTTAATCCAAGTGTAGGAGGAATCGTTTTAGATGGGAAAAATATTTATACGATGAAGAGTGCTGATGTAGCAAAGCAATTAGCAATGTTACCACAAATGCATGATCATCAATTAGATTTAACAGTGAAAGAACTAATAGAGTTTGGAAGAGGGCCCCATAAATCATGGAGCAGTCGCTTAAATAAAGAAGATGAAGAAATTGTTGACTGGGCATTATCTGTTACAAAGCTTGAAGGGTATGAATATCGTCTTTTACAATCCTTATCAGGAGGAGAAAGGCAACGTGCTTGGATTGCAATGACGCTTGCACAACGCACAAATGTCTTACTATTAGATGAACCAACAACCTTTTTAGATATCGTTCATCAGTTAGAAGTAATGGAACTTGTTAAACGATTAAACGAAGAGTTTGGTATGACGATTGTAATGGTTTTACATGATATTAACCAAGCGGCTCAATATAGCAATCGTTTACTCGTATTAAAACAAGGGGAAATACATTATGATGGCGTACCAGAAGAAGTATTATGTCATCAAATGTTTCAGCGTGTATTTGGAATTGAAGTTGATATATTCCAAGGGAGTGACAAGCCATTTTTTACACCGAAACGAATTTGTGAAAAGGGAGAAGAGCGATGCAAACAGAGGAACGTATTACCGCTGAATTAGTAAGAGAATTTGTTATGGCAGCTCACGGAGATTTAGAAATAGTACAGGAGCTTTTGGCCGAATCACCTAGCTTACTTCATGCTTCTTATAATTGGGGCGGCTCAGATTGGGAAAGTGCCTTAGGAGCAGCGGCACATGTAGGTCGTAAAGATATTGCTCTTTATTTACTAGAAAAGGGAGCTCGGATGGATATTTTTGCAGCGGCTATGCTTGGGGAACTTGAAGTCGTACAAGCTATTTTAGTAGTACAACCAGAAGCATTATTTGCACCTGGCCCGCATGGCATCTCGCTACTTCAACATGCCTGCATGGGTGGAGAAAAAGCTCAGCGTGTATTTGAATACTTAACAGTGCTTTCTTAATGACCGCAAAAGTTCTTATGTGCGGTAAACTTTCCACTCAAAAGATTGGAAGGTTTACCGCCCGTTAGAACGGGATAAGTATCTAGTATATATGAAAATCCTACACCCCCTCAATTGTAGTTTTCTTAATACTAGTTATGATATGGATGCAGTAGACACTCTTTTGTCTACTGCTTTTTTTTGATATAATACACCTTTATAAGATTGAATTTTCTTTCTTTTTGAAACCTTTCTTGATATGAATTATTCAACACTTACGTAGTTTGAAATATATAGTTATGTAATGAGGTTCAAAATGATGGGAGTGAATAAAAGGATGTTCCATACAGATCGCTTACAATTTCGCAAATATACAATGGATGATTTACCATTTTATGCTTCTTTATGGGGGGATGAGAAGGTAATGCGCTATATTGGAAATGGAACGTTAAAAACATATATGCAATGTAAAAAAAGTTTGGAGGAGAGGGTACTTCCAAATTATAAAAATGGTCTCGGTTTATTTGTAATGATTGAAAGGGAAACAGGGATACGAATTGGTCATGCAGGGCTTGTCAAGCAGAAGGTAGATGGAAAGGAGGAAATTGAGATTGGCTATTGGCTACTTCCTAAGTATTGGGGGAAAGGGTATGCGAAAGAGGCTGCGGCAGCATTTCGAGACTATGGTTTTCAAGCATTACAGATGAATAAATTAATTTCACTTATTAATCCGAACCACCCAGCTTCAATATTTGTTGCTAGAAAAACAGGGCTTAGTTATGAGAAAACAACCTCATTTCATGAGATGGATGTTCTCGTTTATTCCATTAAGCGGGTTGGATGAAAAAGGTGAATTACATTTTTTGGAGAATGGTATATAAAAAATAAAGGAGGGATTACATGTATATTTATCATAATGGACTAATTATTCGTGAAGGAACGAACGGTGTACCAGCATATGCGATTAAGACATTATTTGAAGATGCTGGCTGGAGTAATGATAATATCCCTTCTTGGCAAATTGAAAAGTTTACGATTGCATTTGAAAATTCAACATGGGCTTTCACAATTTGGGATGAAGAAGAAATGGTCGCGATGGTTAGAGTGATTTCTGATCAAATCATGGTTGCTAACATAGTAAATTTAGTTGTGAAGTGTGAGTATAGGGGAAAAGGGTTAGGTAAGAAACTTGTAGCACTTTGTTTACAAAAGCTTCCGCATGGCGATTGGTTTGCGCATACATCCGCTAACAATTTTGATTTTTATAGAAGTTGTGGCTTTGAAGTAAGAGAGTTATCAAGAAATGGAACATGTGCGTATTATGGGTATCAAGTGGCAAAAAAGGATGGGCATCGATAAAATTATAAGGTAGTGAAGAAAAAGGATCGCTAGTTTAATAATATAAACTGAACTGAGACTTATTTTGTGATAAAATAAAAGAAAATTCAGTTTATTAAACGGGGGATAAAAATGAATGTAAAAGTTGGGGATGTATTTAAATACGAAAGAAGGTTTACCGAGGAAGAAGTTTTTGAATTTGCAAATATTACAGGCGATAAAGGTAGACATCATATGGAATATGATGAGAATGGACGATTAATGGTTCATGGTCTATTGACTGCTAGCATTGGTACGAAAGTAGGAGAAGAGTTACATTACATAGCGAGGGAATTAGTAAGTGAGTTCATTAGACCAGTTTTTACAGGTGATACGATTACTTGTGAATTAACATTAACAAATATTGAGCAAATGGAAGGATATAAAAAAGTTTCAATTGAGTCAGTTTATCGCAATCAACATGAAAAGACCGTACTAGTTGGGACAAGTTATGGAATTATAAGGGAATAAAAAAGAAGCCTGTTACGAAACAGGCTTCTTTTTTATCAATTAGTAAACTCGTTTTCGATTTTCCGCATGACTAGAGATAAGTAATAGCGCAGATTCCTCACCTATATTACGAACAATATGAGGAACGCATGCATTCCAGGAGAAAGAATCACCTTCTTCTACAATTGCAATATCTTCACCATGTTGAACTTCTAGTTTTCCGCGTAATACAAGATGACACTCTTCGCCTTCATGAGCATTTGGCGAGTTTTCTTTCGGGAATCCGGCAGAAATTTCTACGAGATTTAGGCGAAGGCCACCTTGCTCCGCAACATGCTCAATTCTTTGTTCATCTTTTCCATACACACTGTATTTACGCTCTTCTTTTTTTACAATTTTCAAACGATCTTTTTGTTCTAACAATAAATATGGAAGGGGAACATTTAAAAAATTAGCGATCATTTCTAAAGTTGAGATAGATGGTGATGTTTTATTGTTTTCAACCTGACTCATAAAGCCTTTAGAAAGACCTGTTCCTTCACAAATTTGGGCAATCGTAATTCCTCTACGTTGACGAATTTCACGAATCGCAGAACCGATATTCATAAAATCATGCTCCTTTTTGTAAACAACTATTTGTATCATAGCAAAAAAAAAATATTTTTTCTCATGAAAAATGAATTGACGAATAAAAATAATTAGTGTATGTTTTGTAATGTGAATAAAAGTTTTGTATAACAAAACTGTAAAGGAGAGAAAGAAATGAATCAACATATTGGTAACTTAATTATTCGTATCGTGTTAGGGGTAACGTTCTTTATGCACGGTTTAACAAAATTCCAATCGGGAATTGACAATATTGCAGGGTGGTTCACAAGCATTGGTTTACCAGGAGGACTTGCATACGGTGTAGCAACAGTGGAATTAGTTGGTGGTCTATTGTTAATTCTAGGTTTAGGTGTAAGATATATTGGATTATTATTTGCACTTGTTATGGTTGGAGCAATTGTAAAAGTGAAATGGTCAGCTGGTTTATTAGGAGATGGAAAAAATCCTGGCTTCGAATTAGAACTTGCATTGTTAGCGATGGGTGCGTACTTATTTGTTGCGAAAGCTGATGGTTTTGTAGATAATTTCTTAAAAGAGAAAATGTCAAAGAAGAACTAATTTAAATGGGGGTATAACAAGATGAGCTTTCAACTTCATCCCGAAACAACACTTGGTGTTGTTCATTTATACGTATCAAATATAAAGAAATCACTAGAGTTTTATACAGAAGTATTAAGTATGAAAGTGCTAAAAGAAGAGGAAACAGTCGTTACATTTGGGAATGAAAATGAAGAACCACTCCTTATCATTGAAGAAAAGAAAGAAGCTTTACCAAAGCAAAGAGGGAGAACAGGGTTATATCATTACGCAATTTTATTACCAAACAGACAGGACTTAGCGAACATTCTTCGTCATCTTGTAGAGATGGTATATCCACTGCACGGCGGAGCCGACCATTACTTTAGTGAAGCTCTTTATTTAGCTGATCCAGATGGAAACGGGATTGAAATTTATCATGATCGCCAAAAAGAAGTTTGGCGTGATGAGAATGGAGAGCTACCATTTGTTAGTAACCCATTAGCTGGTGAAGAATTATTGCAGCAAGGAAGTACATGGAACGGCTTCCCAGTTGGTACTGTGATGGGGCATATTCATTTCCATGCAGCTGACTTAGAAGAAGCGAAACGCTTCTATGTCGATGGTTTAGGTTTTGATGTAACGATCCCAGCTCGTAATGGAGCGTTGTTCGTATCAGCTGGTGGTTATCATCACCATATCGGTTTAAATACATGGCAAGGTGAAGGGATACCACCGCAAATGCCAAATTCCGTTGGCTTAAAATATTTCACAATTATACTAGCAGATGAAAAACAAAAAGAGCAAGTGTGTGAAAGCTTAAAATATATTGGCGTAGTTGCTACGTATAAAGATGGAATATTACAGGCCAAGGATCCGTTTGGACATTGTATACATTTTAAAGTAAAAGGAGAAGCCTAATTAAAGGCTTCTCTTTTTTTACTTTCTTATAATAGCTTTTTCATTTTGTAAAAATAGTTCATCAAATTGTTTTGCAAGATCAAAGTCTAGTTTTGTTAAGCCTTTTGCATTCCATGATGACAAAGTAATAATGACTGCTTTATACTGGATAAGGATAAATGGGTGGTGATTATGATCTTCTGATAGTTTGGCGGCTTCAGAGACAAATTCGACTCCTTTTAAGTAGTCGGAAAACATATATTTTCTTTCAATCCATTTTTCATCTTTCACTACCCATTTATCTAACTTCGCTAATTCCTCATGTACTTCTTCGTCAGTTAATCGTAGCATCATTTTTCACATCCTTTATTGGAAGTAATGCAAGCCCGTTAGTAATAAGGCGTGTTACAGCTTCGTCAGTTGTGAAAGTAGAAAGTTGCTTTAATAAAACTGTTGATGTTTCGTGTCCTTTGTTATGCTCTAAAAGCAATTCTAAAATTTCAAGACGAAGCAACCATTCTTTCGGATAAAATGTATTTAATACTTCTTGAATTGCTATTAATTGATCGACATGTGCGTCGTGTAAAATACCTTCACCTCGAATATCTCGAACTGTTTGATACATATGTTCAAGTTCATTCAGTACAAGTGGAGCAGGAATTTCTTGTACTTCTTCATCCAATGGGAAAAATGCTGCTGCATCTGCGGCACCTGGGAATACGGAAGTAATTGCTGAACCAACAGCCATATCAAATGCGCCCCATGAAGCATCAAATAATAAACGGTCTTTATAAGTAACTGTACAATCTATAAAGGAGATAAGAGCAATTTTCTTATCGCTTTTTACGATATCTGTTACTGTTCCTTTTACATGAATCCCACTTGCAAAAGTAAACTCTGCACTATTTCCAATTATAATGCCTAATGACTGTAACTTTTCTTCTGTACAATCTTCTAATGCGATATTACCATCTAGTAATCCGACCGGTGTACCAAATCCATCTTTGTGTACAGATGTAGAGTGATTCACCAATTGTTTATGATTAATTGCTAATGCAGTTGGTGTATTTGTTCTCATGTAAATGACTTCACCAGTATCATTTTTAATTGTCTCTGTAAATGTACCGGTAATTTGTAATCCGCTACTTAGCTCAGTTGTAGCATGGTTTTCGGAGCGAATTGCTTTTTCTAATCCTTCTGTGCCACCTGTTTTGAATGCCATCGTTTCAGAGAACTTCTCAAGTGCCTCAGTCAACTCTTCAAATGATTCACAAACAAAGAGCTGTGGCTGCATTTTTGTCACGTCATAAGTTGTCCCTGTGCAAGCTTCAATTGAGAATGGAACTTTTTCTACAGCATCTGTTAAGCAATGCTTGCTTTCACCAACAGAAGAAAGGAGACCAGCACCGTAGATTTTTGGATCGTCTATATTTCCAATCAATCCGTATTCCACTGTCCACCAGAAAAGACGTGAAATTTGTTCTGCTTCTGATAAACCAGAAACTAAGTTTTGTTTTTCGATTACAGTATTTTCAGCAACTGCAACTTCTTCAGGTGTAGAAGTCGGGCTTTCTTTTACAATCGTTAATGTACGAACAGCTTCAAAAGCCTCATGTTCTTCTTTTGTTGAGAAAGCTTTCGCTCCAATTTGTCCAAAGCGCTTCACATATTTTGCATATGTAGAATCAAGTAAAATCGGTGCGTGTCCTGCTGCTTCATGAACGATATCAGGAGCAGGTGTATACTCGATATTTTCTACTTTACGAATATCTGTTGCGATTGGTAGTAATCCGTGCCCCTGAAAATCGAAGAATGCTACGCCGGGAATAAGTCCGTCAATCGTTACAGCTCCCCAGCCGCTTGGTGCTAAGCAGTCATTCATTTCTTCTACTTTTGGAATTGCATCTATATTAATACCAGATGATTGTAGTCCGTTAACATAGGATGGATGAGCAACATCTTTTAAAAAGCTATGGTTTTGTCTCATAATATAACGCCAAACAGCGTGATTCACCGGCGTGTATTGATCATAATGCTGTGTGGATACGAATGGTTTTAAATGTGATGGAATTTCTGTTTTCTTTGTCATTTAGACATCCTCCTTTTTCTCTATAAAAATGAATACCGGTTCGTATAGATTGCACCACCTCCTTTTATAATTGTAAGCGCTTATAAAATTTTATCATAAGATTCGGAATTATTTAACATTTGTTTCTGTGAGAAATAGAAAAAGCCCCTATCGGAAAATCCGATAGGGGCGAAAAAATCGCGGTACCACCCTATTTGTAAGCGGAAAATATACTTACATCTCAATTAATGATAACGGAAAAACTCCGTCTTTTCCTTCATGCGTACAAGCACTACGAAAAAGAAGCTCCAGAATTGTAATTCGTACTTATATATGTGCTAATTTCCACCGACCACTAGCTCTCTGTAACAGGGATATAATATACTACTGCGATTCTTTCAACGCGTATATATGAAATTGTATAAAAGGGAAGGACGCAAAAAAGCCCCTATCGGAAAATCCGATAGGGACGATAAAAATCGCGGTACCACCCTAATTGTAAACAGAAAAATTGTTTACCACTCACTTTAAGATAACGGAAAAATCCGTCTTTCTCTTCATGCATTATGTGCACTACGGGAAAGAAGCTCCAGAATTGTAATTCACGCTTGTATGTGTACTGATTCGCACCAACCATCAGTTCTCTGAAACAGGGATATAAGTCGCTACTAGTATTCCTTCAAAGCCGATATATAATTCGTTCAACTAAACTATGTTTTGTATTATAAAACTATATTTAAAAGCTTGTCAACAATAATTTTATTATTTCACTTCTAAATCAACGTTTAAATCAGATTTATTTCCAGCTGCATCAGTTGCTACAATGTGAATTGTATTCTTTCCTTGTTGTAATTGACTACGATCGAAATAAATGTCATAGTTTTTCTCCCATGGGTTCAGGAATGCGTTCTCCCATGGGTTCAGGAATGCGTTCTCCCATACGCCATTTCCATTAATTTCATACTGTATCGTTACTGGATGTCCTGGAGCAACCCATCCGGATTCTGTCATCCAATCTAAAAGTATATCATCTACTTTACCTCTAATTACGAGGTTTTCTTGATCAACTTCGTGTGTTAATTTCGGTGCAGTGCGGTCGACAAACACAGCTCCTGTTTGTTTCGTCTCTCCTCCAGAATTAGAAGCAACAGCTTCGATTTGGTATAAGCCATCAGGTAGAGGGGATCCATCAGTTTTTGTACCATTCCATTTGAAAGATTTATAACCAGGTGTTTCGTTTTTACCTTGATACACCATACCTTGATATGTCACTCGGTCTTTCGTAATTAAATTAGCATGAAACGTTACATCTTCAACTGGTGTAACTAAATAGTAATTGATCAGGTTGTCATCTAGTATCCTGTCATTATTTGGACTGAAAGTAGAATTAACGATTTCAAGGCCGTCAATACGTTTGTATTCTTTCGGATCAATGCTAAATGTAAATGGAATACGCATTTCTTCAGTCTTCCCTTGCTCTTTTACATATAGATTTCCTGTATATACACCTTGTGGTAAGGAGCTATCTACAGTAATAGTAAAAGGCTTTTCGATGTTACTATTCGGTTTAATGCTAATAGAAGAAGGGAAAGAAGTCTGGACTTTTGTTTTTGTATCTAGTAATTCAATGCGAGTTGAAAAGTTTTTCTTTTTGTTAGAAAGATTTTGTAGCGTAATATTTTGTGTTAGTTTTACTTTGCCGCTATTAGGTTTAATAAGGCCAAAACTTACATTGTTTGGTTTCACTAGTGCGTCTGCTTGGGCTGCTTTTGGAATGTTAATTAAACCAGATCCTTGTGCCATGACAGGATATGTATTTTCATTGACATCCTTTAATGTTTTTGCAGTATTGGCAAGAGATGCTTTTAATTGTTCTGTCGTCCAATCAGGATGCATTTGACGCAATAGAGCAATCGCTCCTGTTACTTGCGGCGCAGCCATACTTGTCCCATTATGAGATTCATAGCCACCTCTTGGTACTGTACTAGTAATTTGTACTCCAGGTGCAACAATATCAGGCTTTATTAGCCAACTGCCTTGTGATGGTCCTCTTGAACTAAAGTTACCAATAAGTTCGTTTTGCTTTGGTTGTCCAATTTTTATATTTTTCTTTCGTTTTATAATTAAAGTTTTTAACTCTTCGCCATTTGTATTTGATAACTGCATTACTGGAACAGCTAGATTTTCACGTGCAAAATATTCTGGCATAATATTAATTTCTTTTTCGTTAGAAATTAATAACACACCGAGAGCGCCGGCTTGTTTCGCTTGCTCTGCTTTTACTAACGTGCTTGAAGTTCCTTGTAAGACAAGGGCGAACTTACCTTTCACATCTTGTTTAGCATAATCACTCGGATTACCGTAGCCAACATATACAAGCTGAGCATCGTTGCCTACTTGGAAATCGGATTTTGATAACGGTAACCCTTGATAAGATTTATTAGAACCAGCTACTTGGAATGTTGGAAATGGAATAGAAACTGTAGATGCTCCAACAGAGATGACACTACTTGCATTACCAGGAGCATCAACAGACCAAGGTTTTGGCCCGTCATTTCCATTTGAAACGACTGCAGTAACACCAAGTTTCGCTGCACGCTCTAACGTCATTGTTACAGGTTGATCAGGTACATTCAAATCTTGACCGAGAGATAGATTTAAAACATCGGCACCATCTTGAATAGCGCGCTCAATACCTTGAAGAATATCTTCGGTCGTACCAGTACCATCGTCATTCATAACACGATAGGCTAGAATAGAAGCGTTTGGAGCAACGCCTTTAACTTTTCCATTACCAGCAATAATTCCAGCTACATGGGTACCATGTACGTTACCGTCCATTGGATCGTTATCTTCATCGACTGTGTCATATCCACCAATATAATTTGCTTTTAAGTCAGGGTGCGTATAGTCTACACCTGAATCGATAATAGCTACTTTCATCCCTTTTCCATCAAGAGGTTTGCCAGAGGGATCTTTTAAATTCCATGCTTCAGGTGCACCAATTGTCGGTCCGCCGATATTTGGTGCTTCTTCGTTAGTAGCGCTTTTTGATGTTTCATGTAATTTATATGTTAAGTTCGGATAAATTGCTTTTACTTCAGGTAAAGCAGCTAAAGCAGCAATTTGATCTCCTGGGATAGAAATAGAGAATCCAGAAAATAACGTACTATACGTTTCTTTTATCGTTGCCTTCGGTGCTTTTTCTTTAATTTTCTTTGTTGTATCCTCTTGCGCCTTTTTTAGTTGAGCATGGTATGATTGCACATTGCTATTTTTTAGGTCCGGAGCATGCTGCAATTCTACAATGACTGAAATTTCTTTTGATGTTTTTGTTTCAACATTTTGCGCGATTTTGTTTTCTCCCCATTGTTCAATATTCGCTTTTAACTGTGGACTAAATTGCTTCTCTTTTTGCAGTGACTCAGCATGGGCGCTTAAAGCTCCAAAACTCGAAAAGACGAGCGCCATACTTAATAGTGTAGATGTAGTTTTCTTCATTGAAACTCCCTCTAATAAAAAGTGTCAATTTTCTGAAAATAAATATTACATTTTCGTCGTTAATTATAGGAACGAATGTATAGTTTTCACATATTGTAGGTGGAAAGTGAGGAATGCTATGAGGGAAATGGAGGGGTGTTATGAAAAGGCTCATAGTAAGTGGTAACGTATTGTTGTTCATGTTTTTATGTTCAGTTACTATTACTAGCGCAGAAAATAATGGAGTGAAAGTTGCTTTTATTCGTAATCATAATCTATGGATTAAAGTCGGTGAGAAAGAAAAACAAATTACAAAAGGAGAGTACATAACAGGGCCGAAATGGTCACATAATGGAGAATGGCTTGCATATGCAAAAGGAAAGAAGCGGAATCATTTGGAACTGTATCGGCTGAAAGATGGAAAGAAAGTTACACCATCTCAATCAGAAGCATCGAATTATCAATGGTCACCAACAGAGAATATAATTGCCTTTGTATTTGCACGGACATTAAATATATTTGATGCTGAAAAAAAGAAAGCAGATTTTGAAAATGTAGCCAATGGTGTAGGTGATTATGCATGGTATCCTGATGGTAAGAAGTTTCTTGTATCATCAGAAGCGTACTTGCTTCCAACAGGATGGACAGGTGCTCAGTTATATGAAATACAAAAGGATGCAAATATGAATCCTCATAAGATGAAACATTTATATGCACTACCGAATGAGCATGATGACTTTTTAGCATTAGTTGGAAGTGGATTTAAGTGGTCACCAAATCAAAAATGGATTTCGTTTTTGGCAGTACCAACAGCTTCTTTGTCAGCGGATAGTAATACACTTTGCTTAATTCGATCAGATGGCAGTCGTTTTGAAAATGTAGATCAAATGTTATTAAACACACAATGGTTCAAATGGGCGCCATCAAAAAATATATTAGCCTATATTGAAGGAAGCGGGAGAGTTGCTTTAGAGAATAAGCATTTAAAAATAAAAGAATTGCCGGCTCTCCAGCAAAATACATTTACTCCAAAAGGCTATGTTGATTGGGATTTCACATGGAAGAACGATAATATAATTATCGTTTCAGGGGCAAAGGAAGCAGAGCTATCGGTCCCTCTAGAAAAAAGACCACTACCATCTTTATATGAAGTAAATAGTATAAACGATGAACAACATCAAATTACAAAGCCATCAAATAGCCAAGGCGATTATAGCCCTATTTTTATTAAGAAGAGCAACCAATTAATGTGGCTCCGTTCAAATCGTAAGAAAGCTGATGTATGGCTTGCTCATAACGATGGAAAACATGAAAAGAAGTGGATTGAAAATATAGATGTACCAGAGTGGTATTATGAGAAATGGAATTGGGAAGATGTCGTTTCGGTTAAAGACGAGTAAAAAACCCTGCCTAAAATATAATTTTTAGGCAAGGTTTTTAATGTTATTTATGTGTTTTATTTGGCTTTTTTTTCGCAGGGTTTCCGTTCCCTTGGCGCTTTCTATTTTGTTCATCTTTTGCTTGTTTTTCATGTAATGTATCTAAAAAGTCATTTGAGTTACTCATTTTTATATCTCTCCTTTTTTCATTGCGTCCTAGTTACTATAACCATTTAGGAGGATAATCATGAGATAAAAGTTAAGCGCTTAGTTTTCTTCGGTAGTATAAGTAAAATAGTCCATACGTAATGAATAACATAAGTAAAACTTGTAACTCTACATTTTCTTTTAAAATAGTTGCGACAGGATCTGGTAAGTAAGGTGATGTATCGCTCGTTCCTAAACCTAACCATTTGTTTAAGAGGTTAATGATACAAAATATAAAAACACCAGACCAGCTTGCAATAATTGCTTTTTGCTTAATTTTTGTTTCACGCTCATCATCTGTAATCCAAGGATTAGCAGTTTTATCACTATTAAAAAAGCCATTTATGTATCCCCATATGATCATTCCGATAAAGAAGATAATCCATTTCATATTTGTAATCCTCCTCTTCTTGTAAAAAAATTTTACATATATAATTGTAATGTTTTCCAAATGTTGATGGCAAATACTTTTTACATCTTGCTTTTTAAAATAGCAGGAGTAAAGAAAAAAATAGGGAGGAAATATGTGAGACTATTTCCTAGTGAGAGGAAGAGGAGAATGAAACTTGTCTTTGTTCGGCATGGTGAAGGTGAGCATACGAAAGATTTACCATTAAGTTTACAAGCGGTGAATCCGCCATTGACGGGTGTGGGAAAGAAGCAGGCTAAATTGCTTCAGTGCGATGTACCATTACAAGAAAAGGATATATTAATCGCTAGTCCTACACTTCGAACTTTACAAACTGCGACAATATGGAGTGCGGAAGTTACTTGTCAAAAAATTGTTCACCCATATATATCCCCGCGTATTTTTCCTTATCGGGAATCCGCCAAAACATTACCGTGCGATCAATTGTTAGATCGAAAGATAATAGAAAATTTATTTCCACATTTTTCATTAGAAGAAAGTAGAAATGAATTGTTATGGAATGAGGGGATCAATATCATCTCAGAGAAGGAATTTCAGCAAATAGTAGATGAATTTCTGCATTGGTGCTATCAGTTAAAAGCAGAAAAAATTTGTATCGTTTCACATGATGGAACAATTACAGCGTATAGGCAATATTTACAGAAAGTCGCTTTAACTAGAGCTCATTTTTTGAAAGAAACGGGTATATATGAAATGGACTTATAGGAGGGGAAATTTGTAATGGAAGAGTTAGGAGAAGATGTGTACGACTTAAATGAGCCGAGAGGATACTTTGGTGTAGCGGAAATTAAGTAATATGCAAAATTGCATATTACACATATTGTAAATGGTTGGTGTAAGTTTGGGGAGTTGAAACTAGTAGAATCGATTTTACATAATGATGTAAAATCGCATGTTAGATCGATAGATTATGTAGATGGAAATGTAGCACTTATGTTTACAATACGCTTATTTTACAGGCTTATTAACCATGACAAAACGTTAGAAGAAGCTGTTCGAGAATCGAGATTAATCGATGAGGAGACATGTACATTTCGAGTATATAAACAATATGAAACGCATTTATTTTATATTCGAATGAATGCGTTTCATATTTAACTCACAGTTTTTTTACATTTTCTTCAATGAAAATGATTATCAGCTGTGGTATGATATGTTCAAGTTTTTACAGGTAATAAAAGTTACTATATATACGTTAGTATTTAATGTTTTTTACGCATGTCACAAATTATTCATAATTAACATTTTAAAAGTAAGTAACTAATGTTATTATATTATCTGTAACTGAATTAATTACAACTTTAGGAGGAAGATATGATTATTCAATTTTTAAGAGAAAACAAAGCAGTTTCTTTTGTATTAGCGATAATTCGAGTGTATCTTGGTTACACATGGGTAATGGCTGGAATCGGTAAACTACAAGGAAAAGGCTTCGATGCAACTGGTTATTTACAAGGTGCAATTGAAAAATCTAAAGGAGCACAACCAGCTGTTCAATCTTGGTGGGCATCATTCTTACAAGATTTTGCAATTCCAAACGTTGATCTATTTAATACACTTGTGACGTGGGGAGAAATTTTAGTCGGAATTGGTTTAATTGTGGGCTGTTTAACAAAAACAGCGGTCTTTTTCGGTCTTGTAATGAACTTTTCCTATATGTTTAGTGGGTCAATTGGTGTAAACCCTGAAATGGTTATCTTAGCCATGTTCGTTCTTGTTTCTGGTATGAATGCTGGAAAACTTGGAATTGATGGCTTCGTTATACCGAAAGTATTAGGATCAAAAACTCAAAAACGCCAAAAGCAAGCTGCTTAATATATGAAAACGGGTATCTCAAAATGAGATACCCGTTTATTTTTCAGCACTTATAGGATTTTTCTCGAAGAAATCTTTTACATACCCTACAAATTCTTGTGGCTCTTGACGAAATGGAGCATGATAACCCTTTTCAATAATATGGAAAGTGCTGTTTTTTAAGAATTGATGATAAGTTTCTCCTTCTTTCCAAGAAACGCTACTATCATTTCTTCCCCATATAATTAAAGTTGGTTGCTTGATTTCATTTGCATTGATTTGAAGACGCCTAGGCCATAATTTCATTTTATTATAATGCTCTTCATCATTACGCTTGAATTTAACTTTGCTCTCATCATAATCTGCAATAGAAGAAACGGCACTTAAATCAGTCGACAACTTTGGTTTTGGTGAACCTTGTTTATTAACGAACGTATGAGGGCCGCCTGTAGCATCAGTTAAAATAAGGTGGGTAACTGCTTCAGGGTATAAATATGTTAAATTAAGAGAAATTTCTCCGCCCATGGAGTGACCAAGTATTGCGAATGTATCATAACCTAGTTTTTTCATTAACTTATAATATAAGTTAGCATGAGTTGGAAAGGAATAATAAAAGTCCATCGGTTTAGATGAACGCCCAAATCCTAAAGCATCCACAGAAATAATTGTATGATCTTTTGCTAAATCAGAATAAATCTTTTGGAATCCATCTGATGATCCACCAAATCCATGAATCATAAGTAAAGGTGGTTTCTTGCTGCCAATTTGCTTAAAGTAAATAGTTTGTCCATCTATTTCAACCATTTTTTCTTCTGTAGTTAATTTCGCGGTAATTGTATTTTTTACTTGTTTTACTTGTTCTACGGGCTTTTCTGCTGCACTACATCCTACTAGTAATGTAAGAGTCAGACAGCTCGCCATAAAATAGCTAAGTCGCTTCAATTAGTTGTCCCCTTTCTAACATAACGCTGCATCTATCATAGCAAATAGCATATTACGATTTCCAGGAAGTTGATTACCATTCTTTATCATAAGAGGTGAAAGGAGCGTTTCTTGGAAATCTGCTGTTTGAAGAAATTGGCGGAATATGAATTGTGAGTGCGGAACATCAATGCGTATCGTCCCATTCCACGATTTACAAATCATTTCTAATAACTGAATAGAGTCTTTTTCTTTTTTTGAAATAAGCGGAGTGATACATAGTACATCTCCTTTTTGTATGCATAAAGCAAAAGCATCTATTTGATTATCCCGTTCTATTTTAAAGGAGTAAGTTGCTCTCGATAGTAGTGATGAATAAAGCTTAGAACGATATGCACCAGTCGCATTTTGATCAAGAAAAATGAGAGATTGAAGATCGGATTGCTGAATTTGTTTTATGGGAAAAGAATTTGTACTTATATGAGCTGCTTGTTTTTCAAAACGATGAATTGTTGTTATTGATTGAAATCCATAAGATTCATATAAGGGTTCGCCAGCTTTTGTTGCAATGAGCAGAATAGGAAGCGATGAATGAGCTAGAGTTAAACTGTTGTTTAGCAAAATACGGCCGATTCCTTGTCTTTGAAAATCAGGATGTACGATTAACATACCGATAGAAGAAAATCCACGATCAAATGGAAATACCCCTCCAGCTGCAATAAGTTTATTTTCATGTACATAGCCAAAAATTGTACCAATTGAAAGATACATATGGAATTGTTCTTTCATAAAGGCTTCATGTTGTAACCATCCGATAGATTCGCAAAGAGAGAGCAAATTTGGAATGGTAGATTTGTCTAGTTTTACTGTTTCCATAAAGATTCACCACATTTCTATTCAAATTAGAAAAAAGTAGAGAACGGAATGTTACAAAATGTAAAGTAATAGATTTACGTTAAAAGAAATCCAATTTGTTTATATTTAGTTTGTAAAGGGCATTATGCTTGATATGAAAGGATAAAGTTATACAAATTATAACTGATATTTACATAAGTTAACAAAAAATTTACATATAACTACTTTTATCTTAATAGTCTTCTATTAGATTGAATAGTGGGAAATGAATAACCTAATTAGGGGGACAAGACAGTGAAAAAGTTTGTAAAAAAAGCATGGCCATTTGCAGTGGTGGCGTCGTTAGCAGTTACTTCGGTAGCGACATGGAATTTTACGCGTTCTAGTGAGGTTAATGCAGATGAGAATGGAAGCAATGCAAAGATTAAAAATGTCATTGTATTAATTGGGGATGGTATGGGACCTTCATATATGACAGCTCATCGCTATATGAAAGATAATCCAAAAACATTTGAGATGGAATCTACAGAGTTTGATAAACATCTTGTAGGGACACAAAAAACATATCCAGAAGATGAACATGAAAATATTACAGACTCTGCATCGGCAGCAACTGCGATGTCAGCAGGTATAAAAACATATAATGCAGCAATTGCAGTTGATAATGATAAAGCTGAAGTGAAAACAGTGTTGGAGCAAGCGAAAGAAAAAGGGAAGTCAACGGGACTCGTTGCAACATCTGAAATTACGCATGCAACACCAGCTGCATTCGGTGCACATGATATTAGTCGTAAAAATATGGATGCAATTGCAAATGATTACTTTGATGAGAAAATTAAAGGTAAGCATAAAATAGATGTTATGCTTGGCGGTGGCGTAAATAACTTTGTTAGAAAAGACCGCAATCTTACAGAAGAGTTTAAGAAGTCTGGTTATAGTTATGTAACAGATCGTAATCAATTATTAAATGATAAAAGCGATCAAGTTCTTGGCTTATTTGCACCAGGTGGTTTAGACAAAATGATTGACCGTAATGACAAAACACCTTCATTAGAAGAGATGACAAATACCGCGATTGAGCGCTTGAACAAAAATAAAAATGGTTTCTTCTTAATGGTCGAAGGTAGTCAAATTGATTGGGCTGGACATGATAATGATATTGTCGGTGCAATGAGTGAAATGGAAGACTTCGAAAAAGCGTTTAAAGCAGCAATTGAGTTTGCGAAAAAAGATAAGAACACATTAGTTGTTGCAACTGCAGACCATGCTACTGGAGGATTATCTTTAGGTGCGAATGGTGAGTATAATTTTAAAGTAGATCCGATTAAAGCTGCGAAACGTACGCCAGACTTTATGGCAAATGAGATTGTAAAAGGTGCAAATGTAGAAGAAACATTGAAAAAGTATATTGATCTACAATTAACACCAGAAGAAATTAAAGCTGTAAATGATATAGCTCCATCAAAAGATGTAACAAAGATTGATAATGCAATTGAAGATATCTTCAATAAGCGTTCGGTTACAGGTTGGACAACGGGTGGACATACAGGTGAAGATGTGAACGTATATGCATTCGGACCAGGTAAATACTTATTCTCTGGCGTTCAAGAGAATACAAATATAGCTAAACGTGTCTTTGACATTGTTGGCGGCGGCGACCCGAATAAAGGAAGACGCTAATTATAAATGAAAGTGAGGCGAAATGCCTCACTTTTCTTTTTAGGAGATGGAAAGATGGGAGTTTTCTTAGGTAAATTAAGATTCCTTCTAGTATTTGTATTATTGCTAGTTGGATGTCAATCTCAAGAGAATAATATAGAACAAAAATCTGCTGAAAAAACTGAGGAAAAGGTACATATAACGAAAGAAGAAGAGAAATCCATTCAAGATGTTATTGAGGCATTTGTACGGACGACGAATGAAAAAAATCTTGCTGAACATATGGAGTTATTTTCAAAGAAGATGCCTAGTGCTGAAGACTTAAAAACACAAAAGGAAGCGGCATTTCAAAAGGGGAATAAGAAAATAGAATTAGAACATATGAATATGAAAGCTCTTAAAGGTGGGCTTGTTATTGTTGAAACGGCGGAAAAAGAAGTAGATGGAGGGGTTACTCTTCAGAAGAAAATCCAGTATGCACTTGGAAAAGAAGAAGAAGGGTGGAAGATTGAAGAGGTTCGTACGATAGAGAAGAAATAAAGTGAAACTTTAATCAGTGGGGGTTTTGTCCATCCCCCACTGATTATTGGCCTTCACCAATCGGGCTTTTACGGGCAGCCCGACTCCCTCGCATTCGCAGAATTTTGAGGTGGGAGTTAGGTGAGATAAAAAAGGTTCTCATAGGAGAGAACCTTTTTAAAGTGGTAATAAAATTTGATTTGAACACGCTTCAATGTCATCAATATCTTGACGGATTGTTGCCATCTTATTATCGAGTTCTTCAGCTTTCATAGCAGCGTCATGTAGTTCATCTTTCAAATAGTCAGGTATATTTCCTTCATATTTGTAGTAAAGTTTATGTTCTAAACTTGCCCAAAAGTCCATGGCAAGTGTACGTAATTGAATTTCTGCAAAGACATCTTTCGTACCAGAATTTAGTGACAATGGATATTTAATAATCATATGCAAACTTTTATAGCCATTTCCTTTTGGATTAGCAATATAATCTTTTACTTCTACAATTTCCATGTCTCCACGATTTTCAATAACTTCTTTTAAATGATAAATATCTTCTACAAAGCAACATGTAATACGGATGCCAATAATATCTTGTAATTGTGTTTGAGCATTTTCAACTGTTGGTGATAAGTTTTTACGCTCAAGCTTCCTAATGATACTTTCGGGTTGTTTAAGTCTTGTTTTTATATGTTCAAACGGGTTGTAGTCTTCTAAAAATTGAGCTTCCCGGTTCATAATTTCAAATTTAGTTTTTAACTCTTCTAAAGCAAATGTATAAGGTAATACAAAAGCTTTCCAGTAGTTAACTGTTGATTGGTTATATTCCATTTCTATACACACCTTTTCTTATTTACAAGTGAAGTTGTTATTATACTAAACACCAAATCATGTAGGCACAAGCAGCAAATGATGAGATCATAAAGCGATATTTAGTTTTCATCTTTTCAACCCCTTTCAAATGAAATTATATATGAATAAACGTCATTGTTAGTAATTTCACTATGTACAATTCTTATAGTAATAGATTCATGTGAAATTCGTATGAACTAATTGTTTCAGCTTTTTGTCTTTTTGCTAATGACTTTTGGTTTTGTTTGTTATAATCACCTTAAATTGTAATAAGGGAGAGGGTATGATGAATCCAAAAGATAAAGAAAGAAAAGAGCAAGTGGCTCATATTATTGAAATTCCAGATGAATATAGGCTTGTTGTAGATGATCAAGAAGGAGTGGATGATCCTTATCATTTATTATGGTGGGGGCATAAAGAGGATGAGGAGAAACAGATACAAATTTCATTAAATAGGCATACTGGTAATCTATTTGAATTCAGGATAGATGATGAAAATTATTTTTCGAGTGATAAAGAAGTGATAGAGGAGAATAAGGCAAAAGAAATTGCAAATGCATTTATAAAAAAATATACAAAAGAAGGATTAGAGTTTTATACATATGTAACTGTTAAGGACGACTGGCGTGGTTGGAAAGAAATAAATTATATGCAGGAAGTGAATGGATATCCATTGCCGGATACAGGGTGTGTTGTGCGAGTTCATCCTTCAGGTAATGTTGTGAATTTCCGTTATAACGGAGGGAAAAGTATACAGGAAAAACCGTTATGGCCAATTGAAATTGTTGATGAGAGCACAGTTTTAGATAACCTCAAGGCTAGACAAGATATAAGACTTGTATTTGCTGATTTAACATACTCCTCATGTGAATATGAAAGTGGAGAAGAAGTAAAAGGGTACCATCTTGTGTATGAGCCAGAACCTAGTCATGCGTTTATTGATGCAAGTACAGGTAAAGATTTGTTTGGCCCAGATCATTATAAATTGCCTCCAACTGTAGCTGTTGAAAAACCGAAAAAAGGTAGTCAACAAGATGATATATTCGATTTATTTGACTGGGATAAAGAAAGTTTTACAAAAGTAGCTGAGACGGAAAATGAAGATGGAATAAGGATGAAATTTGTTCCGAAAGAGGAATTACAAAAACAGAAAGAAGAAAAGAATCCATATTTAATGAATGAATTCTTTAAAAAGCATTTACCGATGTTAAAATATAATAATTTAGTTGGCATTAAGATTGATAAATCAACCAATGAATTAATTGGTTTTATAAAACTGACAGACGATAAAGAAGTAAAACAAATACTGTCTAGAGAGGAATGTTTACAAAAAGTACTTCAATTTCTAGAACGAGTTATTCCAGATATCACACAATATCTTCGTCTTTGGGAAGAACGTGAAGAAGCAGAAGATGGGATTGAAAGATTTACCTTTTCCGTATATGTGAATGGTATTCCAGCAGAGTATAACCAATTTAGGGTCAATATCAATACAGAAAATGCTGCTGTGATGCACTATTCAGGAGAATCTGGCAACATTATAAAAGAATTACTTGCATATGAAACAACACCAAAAGTAACAAAAGAAAAAGCGTTAGAAATATATAGAGGGGCCATCCGAGTTAAATTAGAATGGTTTATAGATCATGATGCAGAGGAAACGAAATACGAACTACTGTATAAACAAACGACGGATGAAAATCATAAAGAACCCTTCGACTGTAGTCGAGAAATTCGTTATATTGATGCCCACACTGGGGAAAAGATTTGGAGTAAATAAGTCTTTAAATAGGGAAAAAGGTCTTCGAGAGAAGACCTTTTTTAGAAAGAACGATTATTCTTCGCATGTATCAATTTTGTATAACCACTTCTGTACACTAGCAGGTGGTCCTTCTGTTCTCCACTTTGTTGTACACATGCCGCAAGAACAGTGAACTTTTCCTTTTGCAAAAAAAACGACAATTTCAGGAGTATATCCCCATGCGTGTTTTGCAATATTCATCTTTCGGCGCATTGTACGCTGACGTTGGTGTCTTGTATAAGCACGTGTTCTTTCAAATTTCATATTTGTAATCCCTCCTTGTAGTACAAGCAGCTTGCAAGAGCGTACAAGGAGTTCATCTCTTACAAGCTACTTATGAACAAGAGGGTAATGAAATGTTTCATATTCCATTCTACTATTTTTTGTTTAAGTATACGTATCGAAGCTTTGTGCGACAAATATTATGCTTAAAAACATGTTGGAATGATATCGTACAGACACAAACAACCTCATGCCCACATACACATAGTAAAGACCACTATTTTGGCGGAGGTGAAGGGTTTGAGTCTATTCGCCGCAATTGGATATATGGTTCGAGAAGTGTTTGTATTTGTTTCTTATGTGAAGAACAATGCGTTCCCGCAGCCGTTATCATCAGATGATGAGAGAAAGTACTTAGAGTTAATGGAGCAAGGTGATGCTCAAGCGAGAAATCTTTTAATTGAACATAATTTACGGCTTGTAGCTCATATTGTTAAGAAATTCGAAAACACTGGTGAAGATGCAGAAGATTTAATTTCAATTGGTACCATTGGGCTTATTAAAGCGATTGAAAGCTATTCAGCAGGGAAAGGAACTAAGCTTGCAACATATGCAGCACGCTGTATCGAAAATGAAATTTTGATGCATTTACGTGTGCTGAAGAAAACGAAAAAAGACGTTTCACTTCATGATCCGATCGGGCAAGATAAAGAGGGTAATGAAATATCGCTTATTGATATATTAAAATCAGAATCTGAAGATGTAATTGATATGATTCAGCTTAGTATGGAGTTAGAAAAAATTAAAGAGTATATCGATATTTTAGACGAACGAGAGAAAGAAGTAATTGTGAAGCGTTTTGGACTTGGGCTTGATAAAGAGAAAACACAGAGGGAGATTGCGAAGGCACTCGGTATTTCAAGAAGCTACGTATCGCGAATTGAAAAGCGTGCTTTAATGAAAATGTTCCACGAATTTGTGCGGGCTGAGAAAGAGAAAAAAGCAAAAGAATAATGTATATTGTAGGCAGTTACACTTTAAAAGTGGCTGCTTTTCTTTCGGGAAAACGGAAAGAAAACGAGCTGTTCTAAGAAGAAATACATGTTCACTGTTGAAAATGGCGGGTTCTATCTGTAATATTAGAAGGTGCTAAACAATTTAAGAATAAAAATTATACTTAGTTTTTCGTCGTGTATAACGAGACGGCTCCATTCTATATGTGGGAATAAGAACCAATTTTACATATGATATAGAGAGAAAAGAAGGGGAAACTAAAGTTATAGGCTGATTAGGAGGTTTCGTAATTTGCGACGGACATTATATCGACTTATGATCGAACTTACAAATGGTCGTTTTACTTCTTATATATTACGTAAATTTGCACAATCTCGTTTGAGCTCTATCATTATTCCATCGTATGCGAAAGTTTTTCAAATTAATCAAGATGAGATGGAAAAGGGTTTGAAGGAATATCGAACATTGCATGATTTATTTACACGTAGGCTAAAAGAAGGAAAGCGTAGTATTGATACTGATGCATCGAGTATCGTTAGTCCTGTTGATGGTGTTTTTGCTGATCAAGGTCCTATTGAGGATACAAAAACATTCAATATAAAAGGAAAGCGTTATTCAATTGTGGATATGCTAGGTAATGAAGAGCGTGCAAAGCGATATGCAGGCGGTACATATATGGTAATTTATTTGAGTCCAAGTCATTATCATCGTATTCATAGCCCGCTCTCTGGCTCTGTGACTGAAAGATTTGTACTCGGCAGAAAATCATATCCGGTAAATGCAGCGGGTATGGAGTATGGGAAAGAACCATTGTCAAAAAATTATCGCTCTGTTACAGAAGTAAATAGTGAAGGCGAACATATGGCGCTTGTAAAAGTAGGTGCTATGTTTGTTAATAGTATCGAGCTCCTTCATGAAAGAAGTACTGTTCAAAAAGGTGAAGAGATGGCATACTTTACATTTGGCTCAACAGTTGTTTTATTATTTGAAAAAGATATGATTGAAGTAGTGCAGGAATTGACAAGTGGGCAAGAGCTGCGTCTTGGTGAAAAAATTGCAACCCGAGTATCTCATAAGTAAAGAAAAGATTTTATAATATACTTATGAAGCTCTAATTAAGAAATGTGGACAAAGATGCTTAATGAAGAAATCCCCTAGATGGGAGTACTTGTTTATTCGAGAGCCATCGCAGGATGGCTCTTTTTACAGGTCAATCAGCAATCTATATGTACTCAAGAAGATTTGACGAGCTTGTCCTCTAACGAGCGTCTAATAATTTCTTGTTTTATAAGTAAAATGAAGTCGGGATTTAATTTTAGTTCTTTTGCTTTATAATAAGACTCAGTGAGTAAATCAGTAGATAACTGTTCCATATGTTTTGTTTTCAAGGTGAGTCACCTCCTAATAATATAAGGATTGATTCGTTGTTGCATTTAATGTACCAAAAAAATATGACAGTCACAAACAAGAGGTTATCCACATACCTCAGTGGATAAAATGTGCATAGAATGTTAGTAAAATCAGAATTGGCTGAAAAATTAATGTGGAAAGTGTGTACAAGTTTATCCACAGGTTATCTATCGAAAAATGTTGTCGAAAAATTTTATGGAAAATCCTCAAAGAGGTGAAAGAAATTGAAGTTATTTTTACCAAATGAATATGTGAAAAATGTATATCATGTTCAACCAGAAGATTTGAAAAAACGTGGAATTAAAGGAGTTATTACTGATTTAGATAACACTTTAATTGAATGGGATCGTCCAAACGCAACACCACAACTTGAAGAGTGGTTTTTGAAAATGAAAGAAAATGATATTCAAGTAACGGTCGTTTCAAATAATAACGAGCAACGCGTTAAAGACTTCGCTGACCCATTAGGTATTCCGTTTATTCATAGTGCGCGCAAACCGTTTGTTCGCGCATTTAAGCGTGCGATACACGAGATGCATTTACAGCCAGATGAAGTTGTAGTAATTGGAGATCAGTTACTAACGGATGTGCTCGGCGGGAATCGTGTGGGACTTCATACAATTTTAGTTGTACCGGTAGCGCAAACGGACGGATTGGTGACACGCTTTAATCGGAAAATTGAACGAAGAATTATGAGAAACATGAAGAAAAAAGGCTTAATTAATTGGGAGGAATAAAGTTTGATTGAAATAATTAAATGTATTGGTTGCGGTGTAGAAATTCAAACAGAAAATAAAAATGAAATAGGATACGCTCCTGCATCATCTTTAGAGAAGGAACAAGTAATTTGTCAACGTTGTTTTCGTTTGAAACATTATAACGAAATTCAAGATGTATCTTTGACAGACGATGATTTCCTTCATATTTTAAACGGAATTGGACAATCGGAAGCATTAGTGGTCAAAATCGTAGATATTTTCGATTTCAATGGTAGCTGGTTACCGGGCTTACATCGTTTTGTAGGGAATAATAAAGTATTACTTGTTGGGAATAAAGCTGACTTAATTCCAAAGTCAGTTAAGCATGATAAAGTAAAACATTGGATGCGCTACAGTGCAAAGCAACTTGGTTTAAAACCAGAAGATGTCTTTTTAATTAGTGCAGCTAAAGGACAAGGAATCGCTGAACTTGCTGATGCAATTGAGCATTACCGCGAAGGTAAAGATGTTTATGTTGTTGGATGTACGAATGTTGGTAAATCAACATTTATTAATCGTATGATTAAAGAATTTAGTGATGAGACTGAGAATGTAATTACAACATCACATTTCCCAGGAACAACACTTGATTTAATTGATATTCCATTAGATGAAACATCATCTTTATACGATACACCAGGTATTATTAATCATCATCAAATGGCGCATTATGTTGGGAAACAAAGCTTAAAGCTTATTACACCGACTACAGAGGTTAAGCCGATGGTATTCCAATTAAACGAAGAACAAACATTATTCTTTGGTGGATTAGCACGATTTGATTATGTAAGTGGGGGCCGTCGTGCATTCACTTGTCATTTCTCAAACCGTTTAACAATCCATCGTACAAAGCTTGAAAAGGCTGATGAATTGTACGAAAAACACGCTGGGGAATTATTGAATCCACCGACACCAGAAGAATTAGAAAATATGCCTGAGTTTGTGAAATATGAATTTAATATTCGTGAGCCGAAAACGGACGTTGTATTCTCTGGATTGGGCTGGGTTACTGTAAATGAATCAGGAGCGAAAATTGTTGCTCATGTACCAAAAGGAGTAAGTGTTTCATTACGTAAATCTTTAATTTAATATGGAGAGGGATTTATGAAACAATTATATGGTGTAATCGGAAATCCAATTGGACATTCATTATCACCCGTTATGCATAACGATGCATTTGAACACTTGAATATGGATGCCCATTATCATGCGTTTCTTGTAGAAGAAGAAGCGCTAGGGGAAGCAGTAAAAGGTTTGAAAGCATTAGGTATTTCAGGATTTAATGTAACGACTCCGCATAAAGTTGCAATTATGGAGTACTTGGATGAGGTTGCCCCGCTAGCAAGGCAAATCGGTGCGGTAAATACAGTAGTTCATCGAGATGGAAAATTGATTGGGTATAATACAGATGGAATTGGTTTTGTTCGTGCCCTGCAGTCAATTAGTGAAGATCCACTTCAAGAGAAACGTATTTTATTAATCGGTGCAGGTGGTGCTAGTCGAGCTATTTACTTCTCGCTTGCAGATGTAGGTGTGAAAGAAATTGATATTGCTAATCGTACGAGAGATAAGGCGGAAAATCTTATCGCTGGGTGCATGGCAAATGTTAATTCGCATGCTCTATCGTTAGAATGTGCAGCAGAAAATCAAGGGGAATATGATATCATCATCCAAACAACAACGATAGGTATGCATCCACGTGTTGAGTATACGCCGCTGGAAATTCGTTCATTGAAACAAGGAACGATTGTTTCTGATATTATTTATAATCCATTTGAGACGAAAATTTTAGGCGATGCGAAAGAACAAGGTGCAATAATTCAAAATGGAATCGATATGTTCGTTTATCAAGGTGCACTTGCATTTGAAATGTGGACAGGGTGTGTGCCGAATATTGATAGAATGAAACAATTAGTAATGAGAGAGCTTGGAGGCTAATTATATGTTAACAGGAAAACAAAAAAGATTTTTACGTGCAAAGGCACATCATTTAACACCGATTTTTCAAGTTGGAAAAGGTGGCGTGAATGAAAATATGGTGAAACAAATTGGAGAAGCATTAGAAGTTCGTGAACTATTTAAAGTGAGCGTATTACAAAACTGTGAATTTGATCGTCGTGAAGTTGCAGAAGAGCTTGCACAAGGTGCACGAGCTGAAATCGTTCAAGTAATCGGAAGCACAATTGTTTTATACAAAGAATCAAGAGAAAATAAGCAGATTAAACTTCCACGATAAATTGAAACTTTAATTTGTGTTTTTTAGCCTTCACCAATTGGGCTTTTGTGTGCAGTTAATTTCCCATCTAACCTAGTTATTGTCAGTGACTTTTGAGGTGTTGGCAAATAGCAGGATAAAAAATTACGTAAATTATTTCCATAATTGACGCTTGATAGATAGAGAGTGAAATCAATTGAACTTTTATTAACAGTAGGCTCTCTTCGAATATTTATGGGGAGAGTTGCTGTATGTAAAAGGAAGGGGCGTTTCTTTTGAGAAAAATTGGCATTATTGGTGGCACGTTTGATCCACCTCATAATGGGCATTTGTTAATTGCAAATGAAGTGTATCATGCTTTAGGGTTGGAAGAGGTATGGTTTTTGCCGAATCAGATTCCGCCGCACAAGCAAGGACGTAACATTACGAGTGTGAAAAGTCGATTAAACATGCTGCAAATAGCGACTGAGGAAGAAGCATACTTTTCAATTTGTTTAGAAGAGCTAGACAGAGAAGGCCCATCTTATACGTACGACACTATGGTACAATTAACGGAGAAGTATCCGGATGTGCAGTTTCACTTTATTATTGGCGGAGACATGGTTGAGTACTTGCCGAAGTGGTATAACATTGAAAAGTTACTTAAGCTTGTGACTTTCGTTGGAGTTGCAAGACGAGGTTATACATTACATACGCCTTATGATATCGTAAAAGTGGAGATTCCGGAGTTTGCAGTTTCTTCTTCTCTGTTACGGGAGAGATATATGACGAAGAAAACGTGCAAATATTTACTCCCTGAAAAAGTACAGGTATATATCGAGAGGAATGGGTTGTATGAATCGTGAGGAAGCACTTAGTATTGTCAAACAACAAATGCATGAAAAACGTTATATACACACGATTGGTGTAATGGAAACAGCGATTGAACTTGCTCGGTTATATGGTGTAGATGAGAAAAAGGCAGAGATGGCTGCTATATTTCACGATTATGCAAAATGTAGAGCGATTCCAGAAATGGAAGAGATTATTAAGAGAGAAGCTTTGCCGAAGGATCTACTGCACTATAACAAAGAGTTATGGCATGCACCTGTTGGGGCATACTTAGTAGAAAAAGAAGTAGGCATTACTGATCCTGAAATTCTACAAGCTATTACATATCATACAAGTGGTCATGAAAAAATGACAATGTTAGATAAAGTTATTTATGTAGCAGATTACATTGAACCAGGACGTAAGTTTCCTGGTGTGGAAGAAGCGAGGAAACTCGCATATAAAGATATAAATCAAGCTTTACTGTTTGCTTTAAAGCGAACAATTCAATTTTTAATGGAAAAAGATCAAACGATTTATCCATTAACATTTCAAACATACAATGCAGTTATCAAGGAGGAAATTAATAAATGAAAGATAAAGAGTTATTAGTATTAGCGGCAAAAGCAGCTGATGATAAGAGAGCAGAAGATATGGTTGTACTAAATATGCAAGGTATTTCACCGATTGCAGACTATTTTATTATTTGTCACGGAAATTCAGACAAGCAAGTACAAGCAATTGCACGTGAAATTAAAGCGAAGGCACATGAGTTCGAAATTAACGTACAACGTATGGAAGGCTTTGATGAAGCGCGTTGGGTTTTAGTAGACCTTGGTGATGTGGTTGCTCATGTATTCCATAAAGATGAGCGTAATCACTATAATTTAGAGCGTCTATGGGGCGATGTGCCGCGTGAAGATATTGCAGATGAGCTAGATCAATGAAATACGAACAATTTGCTTTGCTGTATGACGAACTGATGAATGATGTCCCTTATGATAAATGGGTGGAATTCACAGAGGAAAGTTTACAACAGGCATCTATGAAAGAGGCAAAAATTCTTGACGTAGCATGTGGAACTGGTAACGTAACACTTCCGCTTGTGCGAAAAGGTTATGATTTAATTGGTGTAGATCTTTCGGAAGAAATGTTAACTGTCGCACAGCAAAAATTGGGGGGAGAAGGTTATTTTATTCCTTTTTACCAACAAGACATGAGAGAGCTCGATGTTCCTGGTGAATTTGATTGTGTGACAATCTTTTGTGACTCATTAAATTATGTATTGCAAGAAGATGGAGTGCAAGAAACATTTAGAAGAGTTTTCCACCATTTACGTCAGGATGGCTTGTTTTTATTCGATGTACACTCTTTATATAAAATACATCACGTATTTCAAAATGAAACATATACAGTGAACGGCGAAGAAATATCACTTATTTGGAACTGCTTCCCTGGAGAAGAATCAGATAGTGTGGAACATGATTTGACATTCTTTGTACAAGATTCAGAAGAAGATGTGTATCATCGTTTTGACGAATGTCACGTGCAGCGTGCGTATTCGGTTGAAGTGTTAACAAAATGGCTTGAAGAAGCTGGGTTTACAGTACTTCGCGTCACAGGTGACTTTGAACGAATTGAAGTGACAGAACAAACAGAGCGCATCTTTTTTATGGCGAAGAAGAATGGATAAAAAAAGCAACCGATAAGGTTGCTTTTTTTTTATAGAAAAGATGTAGTTTTAGTTCTAGAAAAATAAAAAGGTGATATGTGTAAAGTGTAAAAATGCTAGTTTTAGTGAAAATGTAGCATGAAAAAGATAGGTATTAATAAAAAGGATTTGGAATTCGGATGGCGTATTTATTATGTGTGTTTATTGAATTGCTGCTCAACGCACTTTAAATCTTCATCAAATTTCTCATGTGTCCGTTCAATTAATTTATGAAACATATCCCCAACATGCTCTTCTAAAATACGAATACCTTCTCCTGTAACACCGCCTTTGACGCATACCTTTTCTTGTAAAGTAGGTAATGTGAAAATCTCTTTTTCGAGTAATTTCCCCATCCCAATGACCATTTCACTTACTAAAGTAGTGGCTTCTTCATGTGTAATATTTGTTTTATCTACAGCGGCGTTAATGAAACATTGTAATAAATAACTAAAAAAAGCAGGGCCACAGCTTGCTATATCAGATGAAACGCGCGTTATATCTTCTTCTATAACAAGGGGAGTAGAAATGTTTTTGAATAGACGAAGTAGTTGTTGCTGCCATTCTTCAGAGCAGTTATTTCCAAAGGTAAATAGTGATGCGCCTGATAAGGCTCGGTTGGTGATGCTTGGAATGATACGTGCGACATGGCAAGGTACGAGTGTTTCTAATTGTGCTGGAGATATTGGACTTGTGATAGAAACTAAGCACTTTTCATCAGAAAAATGTTCAGCGTATTTTTGTAGGATAGGATATATATCTATCGGTTTTACGCAAATAAAAATAAGCTGCGATTGTTCGATTACCTCTTGGGTTGTTTTGGCTATATGAATAGAAGGGTATTTTTCTTTTATATGATATGCTTTGGCAGGCGTCCGATTAATAATAGTAAGGCACGAAGGTTTGACAGCACGGGTTTCTAAAAATGCATCGATTAGTATATTCCCCATGTTCCCTGTCCCTATAATTCCTATGTTCAATGTTTCATCCCTCCTTCGTAACAGCTTTCTCCTAAACAATATGAATGATGTTATAAATTTATGATTAGAGGTGTAAAATGATGTGGGATTTTCAAAAAAAATGGTTGGGATTAGTGGTTATTATTGGCACTTTGATTTTTCTTTTTTTCTGGAAAATGAATCAGCATACAGAGCAAACGCTCATTACAACGGAAGTTCAAGCGAAAGATGTGGAGAAAAAAAGTAAACCGAAAATATTGGATACAAAGGAACAGAAAAAAATAATTATAATTGATGTGAAAGGGGCGGTTTTTAAAGAGGGTGTGTATGAAATGAAGGAAGGGGACCGGGTGAAGGAGGCGGTTGAAAAAGCTGGTGGTTTGTTGCCGGATGCAGATATGAAGAAAGTGAATTTGGCGCAAATGGTCCAAGACCAAATGCTTCTTTATGTTCCTAACAAGAATGAGCTAGTGCAAGAAGGGACGACTTTTTCAAAAAGCGAGGGTAAAGTGCAAATAAATACAGCTTCTAAAGAGCAACTTGAAAAAATAACAGGCATTGGTTCTCGGAAAGCGGAAAGTATTTTGAAATATCGAGAAGAACACGGCCCGTTTCAGAAAATAGATGATTTATTGGAGATTGATGGGATTGGTGCGAAGTCTTTAGAGAAAATAAAAGATCAAATTATTATTCCGTAAAAGATTGACGAAGTTTTTCTTTTTTCGCTACACTACAAGTAGACAAAAAAGAAGGTGAAAAATATGGAACGAATTTCATGGGATCAATATTTTATGACGCAAAGCCATCTACTATCTTTACGTAGTACATGTACAAGGCTTGCGGTAGGAGCGACAATCGTTCGTGATAAACGAATTATTGCTGGTGGATATAACGGCTCAATTAAAGGTGGTGTACATTGCATAGACGATGGTTGCTATGTCATTGATAATCATTGCGTTCGTACAATTCATGCGGAAATGAATGCTTTATTGCAATGTGCGAAGTTTGGTGCAAAAACAGAGGAAGCGGAAATTTATGTCACACATTTTCCTTGTTTGCAGTGCTGTAAGGCGATTATTCAAAGTGGTGTTACAGCAGTTTATTATGCACAGGATTATAAAAATCATCCGTATGCCGTAGAGTTATTTGAACAAGCGAGTGTAACAGTGAAGCACGTTCCGCTAGAATATGATATTACATCGCTAGAGGAACAAGAGCGTCATTTGCAGCTAAAGGAACTATTCGCATCTTTAGAAAAAGATAATTTATCAATGGAAGAATTACAGCGTGTATTCACTAAAGCGAAAATGATGCTATAAGGAGTGAGTATGAGTTGAATGGACAATGGGGCTATGTTGCAATCTCGTTTATAATGGGGATTGCAATTACCTTTTCCGCATTGCATTTGTTGACTGCTTGTTGTTTCGTTTGTTATGTTTTATTTTGTTTATATCGTACTTCGCGTAAAACCTTCATTTTTTGTATAATAGCGTGTTTTAGTGGCGCTATGTACACCACGTATGTTCAGAGTCGAAATAAGCCGCTAGGGGAGTCCTACGAAGTTACACGAGGGGTCGTGCAAAATACACCTCTAATTAATGGGGATCGTCTCTCTTTTCAAATTGAAGATCAGAATAAAAACTTAGTGCAGTTAAATTATAAAATGCAATCTGCTTCGGAAAAGAAGCGATTGCAACAATTACATGCAGGTATATCATGTACATTTAAAGGGGAGGTGAAAGAACCACAAACTGCCCGGAATTTTCATGTTTTTGATTATCGTAATTATTTATA
The DNA here is from genome assembly GCF_022664195.1 of Bacillus cereus group sp. BfR-BA-01316. Taxonomy (NCBI): domain Bacteria; kingdom Bacillati; phylum Bacillota; class Bacilli; order Caryophanales; family Bacillaceae; genus Bacillus; species Bacillus cereus group sp. BfR-BA-01316. Next base: position 178,744 of record NZ_JAKUGX010000002.1, on the reverse strand, counting down.
TCAGCAAAAAATACATTTTATATTTGATGTGACATACATTTCTGAATGTCAAAAAACATCGTTGTCACTCGTGCAATGGATTTTTCTGCTCAGGCAACAAACAATCTCGAAAGTTACAGAAATGTTTCCAGAACAATCAGGTGCATTTATGAACGCATTATTATTTGGAGATCGACAACAAATGACGTTTGAAGTAGAAGAACAATATCAACAATTTGGTCTTATACATTTGTTAGCGATTTCAGGATCGCATATCGTATTATTAATGGTTATAATGTATTTTGTTTTACTAAGAAGTGGTGTGACGAAAGAGACAGCAACAGTATGCCTTATAGTTTGTATTCCTCTGTATATGATCATAGCTGGGGCGTCGCCATCTGTTGTGAGGGCTTCTATAACAGGAGTTTTATTGTTGGTAGCTTTCATGTGCTCTGTTCGCTTATCTAGTCTAGACGCCTTAAGTATAACGGCTATATGTATGCTTATATACGATCCGTATCTTATTTTCAATATTGGATTTCAATTCTCATTTGTAGGTAGTTTTGCTTTACTACTATCTGCGCCGATATTATTAGGGCGTAGTAATGGAGTAGTTCGAAATTCTATTTATATTTCTATAATTTCACAGCTCGCTAGTACCCCCATCTTGTTATATCATTTTGGTTATTTTTCTCCTTATAGTATTTTCCTCAATCTTATATATGTTCCTTTTCTATCCATTATTGTATTGCCGTGTAGCATTATTATTCTTATATGTATGCCGATTATTCCATTGTTCGCAAAAGGAATTGCATATGTGCTTTCATTATGTTTAACCATTTCTAATGATTTTCTAAGTTACTGTGAAAGTTTCCCTTTCATCCGACTTACTTTTGGCCAAACTCCTTTATTTCTTGTGGCTATATATTGTTTTAGTATCGTTAGTATATTTGTGATGTGGGAAAGAGTAATAACGAAAAAAAATTTGTGCATAGTCGTGGTTGTGTTTCTTTTTATTAGTACTTGTCATTATGTATATCCATATTTTCGCGAAAGTGGGAGTGTTACATTTCTTGATGTTGGACAGGGAGATGCAATATTAATTCGTCTCCCGTACGATAAAGAGGTTTATCTTATTGATACAGGTGGAGCCCTTCATGTCAAGAAGGAAGCGTGGCGACAGAAAAAGCATGAATTTTCTGTTGGGCATGATATTCTTGTTCCTTTTTTACAAAAAGAAGGTATAAAAACGATTGATAAATTAATTGTAACGCATGGAGATGCGGATCATATAGGTGCTGCGCTGGATTTGCTGTCATCTATTATTGTAAAAGAAGTTGTATTTGGGAGAAAGGAACAAGATGCTGTATTGGAAAAAGCGGTGAAGAAAAAGGCGTTAGAAAAGAGCATGAAGATAAGAGTAGAAGGGGAAGGTTGGAGGGTAAATGAAGCGGAATTTTTCGTATTAGCTCCAAGGGGGAAAGAAAAGGGAGAAAATGACTCTTCGATTGTAATATGGGCCAGACTAGGAGGGCTAACATGGCTATTTACGGGTGATTTAGAAGAAGAAGGAGAGAAGTTTATAGTATCGACATATCCTGATTTGCGGGCGGATATTTTAAAAGTTGCCCACCATGGGAGTAAAACATCGTCTACAGATCCTTTTTTAAGCCTTGTACAGCCTAGTGTAGCGATTATTTCTGTTGGGGAGCGTAATAGGTATGGGCACCCGCATAAGGAAGTTATAGAGCGTTTTAAGAAGATGGGTATTGATATATGGCGTACGGATAAACAAGGTGCTATTTCCTATGTTTTTAATGGAGAAAAAGGAACCCTTCAAAGTAAAATCACATATGATGAAACACATAGAAGATGAAAAAAAGAAGACTGCCATTAAGCAGCAGCCTTTAAGAACCGATGAATTTAATAACAGTTGCAATAATGAAAAGTGTTGCGAAAAAACCAAATGAGACGATAAATCCTACCCCTGAATCAATAGCGTCATTGCGTTTACTTTGAACGTTTTGTTCAAAATCATTCATTTAGAATCCCTCCCCAACATTCCACTTTAGTATAAAATATTGTCAGAAAAAAATCTACAATTTCCATAAGAAGCGAAATAGAGTATTTGTACACTTTTTCTAGTTAGTTAAGTAGCGTGAATTTTTCATTTCCAATCATGTTAACAGTTGGCACTTATACTAAGATTATTATTGTAAATAATAAAGGGAAGGTGATTACCGCACACCAATAAGAAATCCGGGGCTTATTGCGTGGCGTTTTATATAAATAAAGGGGCGGGTTATAAAGCCCGTCCCTTTGTACTTGTAAAACAAAAGCTAGGGCATTAGTATAAATATATATTGCCAAGTTAGGGAGTAGGAAAAAATATGAGTGATATACATAAGAAGATTAAAAAGAAACAGTTTGCTCCGTTGTATGTACTGTATGGAACGGAAGCCTATTTTATAAATGAAACGATAAAACTTATTACAACGGAAGCGCTTGAAGAGGAAGATCGAGAGTTTAATGTTGTGACATACGATTTGGAAGAAGCGTATTTAGAAGATGTAGTTGAGGATGCGCATACGCTTCCTTTTTTTGGAGAGCGTAAAGTTATATTAATAAAATCACCATTATTTTTAACGGCACAAAAAGAAAAATTAGAACAAAATATAAAAATTTTAGAAGAATATATTGGGGAGCCATCTCCTTTTTCTATTCTTGTTTTTGTTGCGCCTTATGAAAAATTAGACGAACGAAAAAAAATTACAAAACTATTAAAGAAAACAGCGGATGTAATAGAAGCAAATGCGATGCAAGTGCAGGATGTTCAGAAGTGGATTGTTTCTCGTGCGGATGAGGTGCATGTGCATATTGATAATGCAGCTGTTAGTTTGTTGTTAGAGCTTGTGGGAAGTAATGTAACAATGTTGGCGAAGGAAATGGACAAGTTAACGTTATACGTCGGTATGGGCGGAGAAATTACGCCAAAACTTGTCACGGAACTTGTGCCGAAATCTGTTGAGCAAAATGTGTTTGCCTTAACAGAAAAAGTGGTGAAAAAAGATATCGCTGGTGCGATGCAAATTTTAGACGGATTATTTACACAGCAGGAAGAACCAATTAAACTGCTCGCGTTATTAGTAAGTCAGTTCCGCTTGCTCCATCAAGTGAAAGAATTACAACAGCGTGGTTACGGACAAAATCAAATCGCGTCACATATTGGTGTGCACCCGTACCGGGTAAAGTTGGCGATGAATCAAACGAAATTTTTCTCTTTTGAAGAATTAAAAAAAGTTATTATAGAATTAGCGGAAGCTGATTATAGTATGAAGACTGGGAAGATGGATAAGAAACTTGTGCTTGAGTTTTTCTTAATGCGGTTAAATCATATGTAGTGATACAAAAAAGTTCACGTATTTATTACGTGAACTTTTTTGTGTATATAAAAAACGATCCGAATGGATCGTTTTTTAAACGCCTTACGCGTTTACTTGTTTCGCTAAGCGAGATTTTTGACGAGCTGCAGCGTTTTGGTGGATAAGACCTTTACGAGCTGCTTTGTCAAGTTTTTTAGAAGCAGTTTTGAAAGCTTCTTTAGCATTTTCAAGATCGTTATTAGTAACTAAAGCTTCTACAGTTTTAACAGCAGTACGCATGTCAGACTTGATAGAAGCGTTATGTGAACGACGCTCTTCGCTAAGTTTAGCGCGTTTGATAGCAGATTTGATGTTTGCCATACTTTTCACCTCCCTGGTGCAATCGAATGACTCGATTCTTACATAGAACAAGTGATATTTTATCAAACGGTGAAGAGAATTGCAATAGTATATCAATGAAATTTCACGTAAAGGAAAGAATGACCTAATATAACTTGGGGAAATCTAACGATATTTACTATGAATTACGGAGGAGATACGATGAAAGAACCATTAGATTTAAGTAAATATAGTGTTAGAACTGACCTTGCTGTAGAGGCGCACCAAATGCTGCAAGAGCGCCAAGAAGAACAAAAAGGGATACAGGGAGTTATTGTAAAAGAGAGGGAAGAAGAGGGGATTACAATTACAAAAGTAACTATTGATGAAATTGCATCTGAGTCGATGGGGAAAAAACCTGGGAATTATTTAACTCTTGAGGTGCAAGGTATACGACAACAAGATACGGAACTTCAGCAAAAAGTAGAGCGTGTTTTTGCAAAAGAGTTTTCTTATTTCTTAGAAGAGGTTGGAGTTTCAAAAGAAGCGAGTTGTTTAATCGTAGGTCTTGGGAATTGGAATGTAACGCCGGATGCACTCGGGCCGATAGTTGTAGAAAATGTGTTGGTGACGAGACATTTGTTTAAACTGCAGCCTGAAAGTGTGGAAGAAGGATTTAGACCTGTTAGTGCAATTCGTCCGGGGGTAATGGGAATTACAGGAATCGAAACGAGCGATGTCATTTACGGAATTATTGAAAAAACAAAACCAGACTTTGTCATCGCAATTGATGCATTAGCTGCGCGTTCTATTGAACGAGTAAATAGTACGATACAAATTTCTGATACAGGAATTCATCCAGGATCTGGTGTTGGGAATAAGCGTAAGGAACTAAGTAAAGAAACATTAGGTATTCCTGTTATCGCAATTGGTGTTCCAACTGTGGTAGATGCCGTTTCGATTACGAGTGATACAATTGATTTTATTTTGAAACATTTTGGACGGGAACTGAAAGAGGGAAACAAACCATCACGCTCTTTATTACCAGCAGGTTTTACATTTGGAGAAAAGAAAAAATTAACAGAAGAAGATATGCCGGATGAAAAGAGTCGAAATATGTTTTTAGGGGCTATTGGTACGTTAGAAGAAGAAGAAAAGAGAAAGTTGATTTATGAAGTGTTATCTCCTCTTGGTCATAATTTAATGGTAACCCCAAAAGAAGTAGATGCGTTTATTGAGGATATGGCAAATGTAATAGCAAGTGGTTTAAATGCAGCGTTGCATCATCAGATTGATCAAGATAATACAGGGGCATATACACATTGATGGAAAGAGGCAGAAATAGTTTGAGTCGATTTACGCTGTTATGTATATGCGGTACAATCTTATGTGTGCTTATGATGATAGCTGGAGTGGGACTCGCTAATCATGGTCTGAAAAGTATGAAGGGGTATCGTCAGCTGTCATATGAACAAATTGCTCATATGACAGGGACAGAAGGCGCTGGGGTTGAATCAGAAATTTCGGGAGAGACGTTTTCTGCTATTGAAAAACAAAAACAATTAGAAAGTTTAAGAAGTTTTAATGTTGTAGAAGGTATCGGTATGGCGATAGCAAGTGTTGCTCGTGATATGACAAAATTTGGAGCGGATATAGTTGTTGGGAAAATAAAAGAAATTTTTAGTTAAGGATAGCGGGAAGAGCAGTTGTCTTATTGGTTTGTAAGAGAGCTGTTCTTTAATTTGAAAAAGGTTTGTCTCTTATGGTTTGTTCGCATAAGATATAGATAGAGTGATTTGTCTTGTAAGTAGCACGAGTTTTCATTGAATCTTTGCTGCTCTATTGATATAATCAGTGCTAGTGTATATTGGCGAGACTATTAGGAGTTGAGAACATAGATGAATAAAGAAGAAAGAGCAAAAAGACAGTCTAAAATTCGTAACTTCTCCATCATTGCTCACATTGACCACGGGAAATCAACGTTGGCAGACCGTATTTTGGAGAGAACAAACGCGTTGGCACAGCGCGAAATGAAAGCTCAATTGCTTGACTCTATGGAGTTAGAGCGTGAGCGCGGTATTACAATTAAATTAAATGCAGTACAATTAACGTATAAAGCAAAAGACGGTGAAGAGTATATTCTTCACTTAATCGATACACCAGGACACGTCGACTTTACGTACGAAGTATCTCGTAGTTTAGCGGCTTGTGAAGGTGCAATTCTTGTTGTGGATGCAGCGCAAGGGATTGAGGCGCAAACATTAGCGAACGTATATTTAGCGCTTGATAATAATTTAGAAATCTTACCAGTTATTAATAAAATCGACTTACCAAGTGCGGACCCAGAACGCGTACGTCAAGAGGTAGAAGATGTAATTGGTTTAGATGCATCGGAAGCTGTACTTGCTTCAGCGAAAGCTGGCATTGGCATTGAAGATATTTTAGAACAAATCGTTGAAAAGGTACCAGCTCCAACAGGTGATTCAGAAGGGCCGTTACAATGTATGATCTTCGATTCTTTATATGATCCGTACCGCGGTGTAATTGCATATATCCGTGTTGTAAATGGAACGGTAAAAGTTGGCGATAAAGTACGTATGATGGCAACTGGAAAAGAATTTGAAGTAACAGAAGTAGGTGTGTTTACACCGAAAACAACGCAACGTGACGAGTTAACAGTAGGTGATGTAGGTTTCTTAGCAGCATCTATTAAAAACGTAGGAGATACGCGTGTTGGTGATACGATTACACATGCGAAGCGTCCGGCTGCAGAGCCGTTAAAAGGGTATCGTAAATTAAACCCAATGGTATTCTGTGGTTTATATCCAATCGATTCTGCACGTTATAACGACTTACGTGATGCGTTAGAAAAACTAGAATTGAATGATTCTGCTCTTGAATTTGAGCCTGAAACATCACAAGCTTTAGGTTTTGGTTTCCGTTGTGGTTTCTTAGGACTGCTTCACATGGAAATTATTCAAGAACGTATTGAACGTGAATTCAAGATTGACTTAATTACAACAGCGCCAAGTGTTATTTATAAAGTTTATTTAACGAGCGGTGAAGATATTATTGTCGATAATCCATCTAATATGCCAGATCCACAGTCTATCGATCGTGTAGAAGAGCCGTTTGTTAAGGCTGCGATTATGGTTCCAAATGACTATGTTGGGGCTGTAATGGAAATTTGCCAAGGTAAACGTGGAACGTTTATTGATATGCAATATTTGGATGAAACACGTGTTACATTGACATATGAAATCCCGTTATCAGAAATCGTATATGATTTCTTCGATCAATTGAAATCAAATACAAAGGGATATGCATCATTTGACTATGAGTTAATCGGCTACAAACCGTCTAAACTTGTGAAAATGGATATTCTTTTAAATAATGAACAAGTGGATGCTTTATCATTTATTGTACATCGTGATTCAGCGTATGACCGTGGTAAAGTAATTGTAGAGAAATTAAAAAAATTAATTCCAAGACAACAGTTTGAAGTGCCAATTCAGGCGACTATCGGAAATAAAGTTGTATCTCGTTCTACCATTAAGGCGATGCGTAAAAACGTACTTGCAAAATGTTACGGTGGTGACATTTCTCGTAAGCGTAAACTTCTTGATAAGCAAAAAGAAGGTAAAAAACGTATGAAGTCTGTTGGTTCTGTAGAAGTGCCGCAAGAAGCATTCATGGCTGTATTGAAAATGGATGATAACTAATAAAGTGAAACTATAATTAGTGGGGATTTTTCCATCTCCCGCTAATTATTAGCCCACACCAATCGGGATAAAAGTAGAAGCCGTTCGTTCGGCTTCTTTTTTATATGCTAAGTGCTTACTTTTTAGACATCTTAGCATCTCTCATTTACAATAGTGAGAGAGCTTTTTAGTGATTGATATAGAGTTAGGAGACTATTAATGTCCGAAAATATTCGAAAAGATATTCGAGAGAAAATACAAAAGGGTAATTTTAATTGTGAAAAGGAATTGACGCTTTCTATTATTAGTGGGAAGTGGAAAGTTGTGATATTGTGGCACCTCGGTGTGGGAGGGCCTCATCGTTTTAGTGAATTGCAGCGACTATTCCCGAGCATTTCTCATAAAGTGTTGTCGAATCAATTAAAAGAGTTGATGGAGGATGGGATTGTTGATCGAACAGTATATCCAGAAATCCCTCCGCGAGTTGAGTACTATATGACGGAATTAGGTATGTCGCTTTTACCAATCGTTGAAATGATGTATGATTGGGGAAAAATGCGAATGGAACAAATTCGTGATACGTTAGAAAAGTAAAGAATCCTCCGGAGCGCGGAGGTTTTCTTTTTAGAAAGGTAGGAGTTATATTTGGTACAAGCTGCATATATTCATATTCCATTTTGTCAGCATATTTGTCACTATTGTGATTTTAATAAAGTATTTATTGAACGCCAACCGGTTGATCAATACTTACAATATTTAGAGAAAGAAATAATAAATACGGTTCAAAAAGTACCGTTTGAAAGTATGAAAACGATTTTTGTTGGCGGAGGAACTCCGACAGCTTTAAATATGGAGCAAACAAAAAAACTACTCGACATCATTAACCGTCGTTTGCGTCCATTTGCGCCGAATTGTGAATTAACATTTGAAGCGAATCCAGGTGATTTACCGAAAGAGAAGTTGAACTTATTGCTAGAAGGTGGAGTAAACCGAATTAGTTTTGGTGTACAAACGTTTCGTGATGAGCTACTTGAGAAGATTGGACGTCAACATACGAGAGAAGATGCATTTTTAGCAATTCGAGAAGCGCAGGAATTCGGTTTTACAAATATTAATGTAGATTTAATTTATGCTCTGCCAGGACAGACAATAGAAGATGTAAAGGAAACATTAGACATTGCCTTTACGCTTGGTGTGCAACATTTCTCGGCATATTCCTTAATTGTGGAACCAAAAACCGTATTTTATAACTTAATGAATAAAGGGAAATTAAGACTTCCAGGTGAAGACCATGAAGCGAAAATGTACGAAATGGTAATGGATGAAATGGAGAAACATGGTTATAACCAGTATGAAATTAGTAATTTTTCAAAAGGTGGCTATGAAAGTAGACATAACCTCACATACTGGAATAATGAAGAGTATTATGGATTTGGAGCTGGAGCGCACAGTTATGTGAATGGAGAACGAATTCAAAATGTAGGTCCGCTTAAGCAATATTTCACTAAAATTGACGAAGTAGGATTTCCGTATTTAGATGTCCATGAAGTGATTGCGAAAGAAAAAATGGAAGAAGAGTTGTTTTTAGGGCTTAGAAAAACAAAAGGTGTTTCTAAGTTAGAATTCCAAAAGAAATTTAATGTGGAGATGGACCATGTTTTTGCAAAGCAGTTACAAAGTAATCAAGAACAAGGATTACTTGAAAACAGAGATGGACATGTTTATTTAACGAGGAAAGGGAAACTATTAGGGAATGAAGTATTCCAGTCATTTTTGATTGATTAATTAAATGTGCCATAAGGGTGAAAAAGTTTCGTTATTTCGTGACGTTTCCGTTGACAATTGAATGTCAATTTTGGTAAGTTATTAATAGATTTAGCACTCGAAGACAAAGAGTGCTAACAGAGGTGATGATGAGATGCTTACGGAACGTCAGCTCTTAATTTTACAAACAATTATTGATGACTTTATTGGATCAGCGCAACCAGTTGGGTCGAGGACGTTGGCTAAGAAAGATGAAATTACGTTTAGTTCAGCTACTATTCGAAATGAAATGGCTGATCTAGAGGAACTAGGATTTATTGAAAAAACGCATAGTTCTTCTGGGCGTGTTCCTTCTGAAAAAGGGTATCGTTTTTATGTAGACCATCTTTTAGCGCCACAAAACTTACCGACCGATGAAATTGTACAAATTAAAGATTTATTTGCTGAAAGAATTTTTGAAGCAGAGAAAATTGCACAACAATCAGCTCAAATTTTATCAGAGCTTACGAATTATACGGCCATTGTTCTTGGTCCGAAATTGAGCACAAATAGACTTAAAAATGTACAAATTGTACCGCTTGATCGTCAAACAGCAGTCGCTATTATTGTAACAGATACAGGGCATGTGCAAAGTAAAACGATTACCGTTCCGGAATCTGTTGATTTATCAGATTTAGAAAAAATGGTTAATATTTTAAATGAAAAGCTATCTGGTATACCTATGGCAGAACTTCATAATAAAATCTTTAAAGAGATTGTTACAGTCTTGCGTGGGTATGTTCATAATTACGATAGTGCAATAAAAATGTTAGATGGTACATTTCAAGTTCCTTTATCGGAAAAGATATACTTTGGAGGAAAAGCAAATATGCTTTCGCAGCCAGAGTTCCATGACATTCAAAAAGTAAGATCCTTGCTGACGATGATTGATAACGAAGCTGAGTTTTATGATATTTTGCGTCATAAACAAGTAGGTATTCAAGTGAAAATTGGCAGGGAAAATTCTTCGATAGCTATGGAAGATTGTAGTTTAATTTCTGCAACGTATTCGATTGGAGAAGAGCAACTTGGAACAATTGCGATTTTAGGTCCAACGAGAATGCAATACTCTCGTGTAATTAGTTTGTTACAGTTATTTACAAGGCAATTTACTGATGGACTTAAAAAATAAATGAGAGTAATACATTCGCTCAAGTGATGGAAATTTCATTGCTGTGTGTAATATATAATGCTTAGGTAATCGTGCTAAGCGGGATACCTAATACCTTTTAAGGAGGTGAAAATTGTGGAAGAGCGTAACGAACAAGTGGTAGAAGAAGTGAAAGAAGCGCAAGTTGAAGAAGCTGTCACGACAGACAACAGTGAAGAAGCTGTAGAAGAAAAAAGTGAAGCTGCTCTTTTACAAGAAAAAGTAGATGAGTTACAAGCGAAACTAACGGAAACGGAAGGTCGCACACTACGTCTACAAGCTGATTTTGAAAATCATAAGCGCCGCGTTCAAATGGATAAACAGGCTGCTGAAAAATATAGAGCACAAAGTCTTGTGTCAGATATTCTGCCAGCTCTTGATAATTTTGAAAGAGCAATGCAAGTGGAAGCAACGGATGAGCAAATGAAGTCCGTATTACAAGGTATGGAAATGGTGCATCGTCAATTGTTAGAAGCGCTGACTAAAGAAGGTGTTGAAGCGATTGAAGCTGTTGGTAAACAGTTCGATCCTCATGAGCACCAAGCTGTTATGCAAGTAGAAGACAGTGAGTTTGAATCAAACGCGGTTGTGGAGGAATTCCAAAAAGGTTATAAACTAAAAGACCGTGTGATTCGCCCATCAATGGTAAAAGTAAATCAATAATTTACATAAATGTAGGAGGATTAGCTATGAGTAAAATTATCGGTATTGACTTAGGTACAACAAACTCTTGTGTAGCTGTTATGGAAGGCGGAGAACCAAAGGTTATCCCAAATCCAGAAGGAAACCGTACAACACCTTCTGTTGTAGCTTTCAAAAATGAAGAACGTCAAGTTGGGGAAGTTGCGAAACGTCAAGCAATTACAAACCCAAATACAATCATGTCTGTTAAACGTCATATGGGTACAGACTATAAAGTAGAAGTTGAAGGTAAAGATTTTACACCTCAAGAAATTTCTGCAATCATTTTACAAAACTTAAAAGCTTCTGCTGAAGCGTACTTAGGTGAAACAGTGACGAAAGCTGTTATTACAGTACCAGCATACTTCAACGATGCAGAACGCCAAGCGACAAAAGATGCTGGTCGTATTGCTGGTTTAGAAGTAGAGCGTATCATTAACGAACCAACAGCAGCAGCACTTGCTTACGGTTTAGAAAAACAAGATGAAGAACAAAAAATTCTAGTATATGACTTAGGTGGCGGTACATTTGACGTATCTATCCTTGAGTTAGCAGATGGAACATTTGAAGTTATTTCAACTGCTGGTGACAATCGTCTTGGTGGAGATGACTTTGACCAAGTTATCATCGATCATTTAGTAGCTGAATTCAAAAAAGAAAATAACATTGATTTAAGCCAAGATAAAATGGCACTTCAACGTCTGAAAGATGCGGCTGAAAAAGCGAAAAAAGATCTTTCTGGTGTAACACAAACACAAATTTCATTACCATTCATTAGTGCTGGAGCTGCTGGGCCATTACACTTAGAATTAACGTTAACAAGAGCTAAATTCGAAGAAATTTCAGCTGGTCTTGTTGAAAGAACATTAGAGCCAACTCGTCGTGCATTAAAAGACGCTGGTTTTTCTCCAAGCGAATTAGATAAAGTTATCCTTGTTGGTGGTTCTACTCGTATCCCAGCTGTACAAGAAGCAATTAAACGTGAAACTGGTAAAGAGCCATACAAAGGTGTAAACCCAGATGAAGTTGTAGCATTAGGTGCTGCAGTTCAAGGGGGCGTACTTACTGGTGATGTAGAGGGCGTTCTATTATTAGACGTAACTCCACTTTCTTTAGGTATCGAAACTATGGGTGGTGTGTTCACGAAATTAATCGAGCGTAACACTACAATTCCAACAAGTAAGTCACAAGTATTCTCAACAGCTGCTGATAACCAACCAGCGGTAGACATTCACGTACTACAAGGTGAGCGTCCAATGTCAGCTGACAACAAAACATTAGGTCGTTTCCAATTAACAGACCTTCCGCCAGCACCACGTGGAATTCCACAAATCGAAGTAACATTCGATATTGATGCGAACGGTATCGTTAACGTACGTGCAAAAGACTTAGGAACAAGCAAAGAGCAAACTATTACAATCCAATCTTCTTCAGGTCTTTCTGATGAAGAAGTAGATCGTATGGTACAAGAAGCTGAAGCAAATGCTGACGCTGACCAAAAACGTAAGGAAGAAGTTGAACTTCGTAACGAAGCTGACCAACTTGTATTCCAAACAGACAAAGTTGTAAAAGATTTAGAAGGTAAAGTAGATGCAGCTGAAGTAGCGAAAGCAACGGAAGCGAAAGAAGCATTACAAGCGGCAATCGAGAAAAACGAACTTGAAGAAATCCGTGTGAAAAAAGATGCTCTTCAAGAAATCGTACAACAATTAACTGTTAAATTATACGAGCAAGCTCAAGCGGCTGCAGGGCAAGCACAAGGAGCACAAGACGCTGGCGCGAAAAAAGATAATGTAGTAGACGCTGAGTTTGAAGAAGTAAAAGAAGACAAATAATACAGTGAAATAAAATAAGTAAGATGACAAAAAGTCAAAGTCAAGCGTGCCTTGGCTTTGGCTTTTTTCACGAATAAGAAGAAATGTGTGAGGATCTTAAGTTTTTTATTTTGCATACTGTAAGTGAGGAAACTTTGTTGCAAAGCACTTTCTTTCGGTGTTAAAATTACGTTTATGTGAAAGATTCGGGGGTTGCAAATTTATGAATAAACGAGACTATTATGAGGTCCTTGGACTTAGCAAGGGCGCTTCTAAAGATGAAATAAAAAAAGCGTATCGTCGGTTGGCTAAAAAGTACCATCCAGACGTAAGTAAAGAAGAAAATGCAATTGAAAAGTTTAAAGAAGTACAAGAAGCATACGAAGTATTAAGTGACGATCAAAAACGCGCGCAGTATGATCAATTTGGTCACGCGGGTCCGAATCAAGGTTTCGGTGGAGGCGACTTCGGCGGTGGTTTCGGATTTGAAGATATCTTCAGTTCATTCTTTGGTGGTGGCGGCGGCAGACGTCGTGATCCGAATGCTCCGCGTCAAGGTGCTGATTTACAATATCAAGTTACTTTAGAGTTTGAAGAAGCTATTTTTGGTAAAGAATTAAACGTTGAGATTCCAGTGGAGGATCCATGTGATACTTGTCACGGCAATGGGGCGAAGCCAGGAACTTCAAAAGAAACATGTAAACATTGTTCAGGAACAGGTCAAATAAGTGTAGAGCAAAATACGCCATTTGGTCGTATTGTAAACCGTCAAGCTTGTAGCCATTGTTCAGGAACAGGCCAAATGATTAAAGAGAAATGTACGACATGTCACGGTTCTGGTAAAGTGCGTAAACGCAAAAAAATTAATGTGAAAATTCCAGCTGGTATTGATAATGGCCAACAAATTCGCGTCTCTGGTAAAGGTGAAGCAGGTGTGAATGGTGGACCAGCAGGTGATTTATATGTAGTTGTTCATGTGAGAAATCATGAATTCTTCGAACGTGATGGTGATCATATTATTTGTGAAATGCCATTGACATTCGCACAAGTAGCGCTTGGTGCTGAAGTAGAAGTGCCTACAGTTCATGGAAAAGTGAAGTTGAAAATTCCGGCAGGAACACAAACAGGAACGGAATTCCGTCTAAAAGGAAAAGGTGCTCCGAACGTACGTGGATATGGTCAAGGAGATCAATACGTAGTAGTTCGCGTTGTTGTACCGACGAAATTAACTTCGCATCAAAAAGAATTATTGCGTGAGTTCGCTGGTCAGGAAAATCAAGATGATAGCTTATTCGGAAAGCTTAAACGTGCTTTCAAAGGGGAATAATGGAAATGAAAAATGGAGTTGGTAAATTGTGAAATGGTCAGAAATTAGTATTCATACAACAGAAGAAGCAGTAGAAGCTGTCTCTCATATTTTGCATGAAGCAGGCGCTAGCGGGGTTGCAATTGAGGACCCGGCGGAGTTAACGAAAGAGCGTGAGCAACAATACGGTGAGATTTATGCACTTAACCCTGATGAATACCCAAGTGAAGGTGTTTTAGTGAAAGCATATTTCCCACAAACGGATTCTTTACACGAAACGGTTGCGGGTGTAAAATCATCTATTGATGCACTACCATCTTTCGACATCGAAATTGGTACAGGAAATATTACAATTAATGAAGTCGATGAGGAAGATTGGGCTACTGCTTGGAAGAAGTATTATCATCCAGTTCAAATTTCTGATACATTCACAATTGTGCCGACGTGGGAAGAATATACACCGTCTTCTCCAAATGAAAAAATTATTGAGTTAGATCCAGGTATGGCGTTTGGTACAGGGACACATCCAACAACAACGATGTGTATTCGTGCGTTAGAAAAAACGGTTCAGCTGGGTGACACGGTAATTGATGTAGGAACAGGTTCTGGTGTACTTAGTATTGCAGCAGCGAAATTAGGTGCGGCTTCTGTTCAAGCATATGATTTAGACCCAGTTGCAGTTGAAAGTGCAGAAATGAATGTGCGCTTAAATAAAACAGATGACATCGTCAATGTTGGACAGAATAGTCTATTAGAAGGTATTGAAGGTCCAGTTGATTTAATCGTTGCAAATTTATTAGCGGAAATTATTCTTCTATTCCCTGAAGATGCAGCGAGAGTTGTGAAGCCAGGTGGATTATTTATTACATCTGGTATTATTGGGGCGAAAGAAAAAGTAATTTCTGAAGCATTAGAAAAAGCTGGATTTACAATTGAAGAAGTGCTTCGAATGGAAGATTGGGTAGCAATTATTGCACGAAATGCGTAATATAGATTTTAGTCTATAAAGAACAGGGGAGTCTCTCACCATATAAGGTGAGAGACTTGCCGTTTGTTATATGAAAATGATAACGTTTCGTTCTTTTCGTAAGTGTTGACTTACGAAAGGAACGAAACTCTACTAAGGTGATTATATGCAACGTTATTTTGTAGAAGAGAAATATGTAAATGAGACAAGTATTCGCATAATGGGTGATGATGTCCATCACATCGCAAGAGTGATGCGTATGTCAGCTGGTGACCATATTTATTGCTGTGTGAATGGCAAAACAGCGGAATGTTCAATTGCTGAAATTACCAGTGAATTTGTAGATACCGCTATTGTAGAATGGGTAGAGGCGTCAAGCGAACTTCCTGTGTTCGTGACGATTGCAAGTGGACTGCCGAAAGGAGACAAGCTTGAGTTAATTTTTCAAAAGGGAACTGAGCTTGGGGCAGCTGCATTTTTACCATTTCAAGCATCTCGATCTATTGTAAAGTGGGATGCAAAAAAAGCAGATAAAAAAGTTGAGCGTTTGAAAAAAATTGTGAAAGAAGCCGCAGAACAATCGCATAGAAGTGAAATTCCAGAAGTACACGTTCCCTCATCATTTAAACAATTGCTGTCGATGAGTAGCGAGTATGATGTTTGTCTTGTTGCGTATGAAGAAGAAGCGAAACAAGGTGAGAAATCTAATTTTGCGAAAGCTTTAGCGACGATTAAACCGGGTCAAAAGCTGTTAATTGTATTTGGACCAGAAGGTGGTTTAGCGGAGGAAGAGATAACCGCACTTCGTGAACATAAATTTGTACCATGCAGTTTAGGACCAAGAATTTTAAGAACAGAAACGGCTCCGCTTTATGCGTTAAGTGCCGCTTCTTATCATTTTGAATTGATGGGGTGATAATCAATGGCAACTGTTGCGTTCCACACGTTAGGTTGTAAAGTAAACCACTATGAAACAGAAGCGATTTGGCAATTGTTTAAACAAGGTGGTTATGAAAGAACTGAATATGAAAAAAAATCTGATGTATATGTTATTAACACATGTACAGTAACAAATACTGGAGATAAAAAAAGCCGTCAAGTAATTAGACGTGCTGTACGTCAAAATCCAGATGCGGTAATTTGTGTAACTGGATGTTATGCGCAAACATCTCCAGCAGAAATTATGGCAATTCCAGGTGTAGATATTGTTGTTGGTACGCAAGATCGTGAGAAGATGTTAGGATACATCGAAGAATTCCGTAAAGAACGTCAACCAATTAATGCTGTCCGCAATATTATGAAAACACGTGTATATGAAGAGTTGGATGTACCATATTTCACGGACCGTACACGTGCATCTTTAAAAATACAAGAAGGTTGCAATAACTTCTGTACATTTTGCATCATTCCTTGGGCGCGTGGTTTAATGCGTTCTCGTGATGGAAAAGAAGTTATTAAACAAGCGCAGCAATTAGTAGATGCGGGCTATAAAGAAATCGTATTAACAGGTATTCATACAGGTGGGTACGGTGAAGATATAAAAGAGTATAACTTAGCGGGATTACTGCGCGATATGGAAGCGGAAGTAGGCGGATTGAAACGTCTTCGTATTTCTTCTATTGAGGCGAGTCAAATTTCTGATGAAGTAATTGAAGTGTTAGATAAATCAGAAGTAGTTGTACGTCACTTGCATATTCCATTACAGTCAGGATCTAATACTGTATTGAAACGTATGCGCCGTAAGTATACGATGGAATTTTTCCAAGAGCGTTTAGATCGTTTGAAAGAAGCGTTACCAGGTCTTGCGATTACATCAGACGTAATTGTTGGATTCCCAGGTGAAACAGAAGAAGAATTCATGGAAACGTACAATTTCATTAAAGAGAATCGTTTCTCTGAATTACACGTTTTCCCTTATTCAAAACGTACAGGTACACCAGCAGCACGTATGGAAGATCAAATTCCTGAAGACGTGAAGAACGATCGTGTTCACCGTTTAATTGAGCTATCAAATCAATTAGCGAAAGAGTATGCTTCTGGATTTGAAGGTGAAGTACTTGAAATCATTCCGGAAGAGACATTTAAAGATGGTGATCGTGAAGGTTTATATGTAGGTTATACAGATAACTATTTAAAAATTGTGTTTGAAGGATCTGAAGAATTGATTGGTAAGCTAGTAAAAGTGAAAATTACAAAAGCTGGTTATCCATATAACGAAGCGCAGTTTGTTCGTGTTCTTGAAGATGATGTAAAAAAAGAATCAGCAAGCGCATAATAAAAAGCATGCAAACGGCAAGGGTTTGCATGCTTTTTTCGTTCATGGAGAAGTTAAGTATTGAAAGAAGATGCAGTGGGTTGTTCGTTAAATGAGTGGTTTTTGAGCGTATCCTTGTATAAAAAAGATCCAGTGATAAAAATATATTTATTTTTAGGGGAAGAGATAACGGCTATCAACATAGTTTTTGAAAAAGGAAGAGCATCAATTCTTCTTTTATTCTGCCAAATAGTTGACCTGAAGTGATAAAATGTATTATAATCTTAAAAGACATGCTGAAGAAGTGTTTCTTTTTGCATGCTGAAGTTAGTATGTAAGTGTGATGTTTCGGAGGGAGGGAAAGAGAATGTCAAAAACAGTCGTTCGTAAAAACGAGTCTTTGGAGGATGCACTTCGCCGTTTTAAAAGATCGGTTTCTAAAACTGGTACACTTGCTGAAGCAAGAAAGCGCGAGTTTTATGAAAAGCCAAGTGTAAAACGTAAGAAGAAATCTGAAGCGGCAAGAAAGCGTAAGTTCTAAGAGAGGGTGTAAGTTATGAGTCTTCTCGGTCGTTTAAACGATGATATGAAACAAGCGATGAAGAATAAACAAAAAGAAAAATTAACCGTTATTCGTATGGTTAAGGCTGCTTTACAAAATGAAGGTATTAAACTGCAACATACTCTTACTGAAGAAGAGGAATTAACAGTTTTAGCTCGTGAAGTAAAACAGTATAAGGACTCCCTCCTTGAATTTAAAAAAGCTGGTCGTGAAGACCTTGTTGATAAACTGCAAAGTGAAATTCAGATTTTAAGTGCATATTTGCCGGAGCAATTAACAGAAGAAGAACTAGCGGATATAATTAAGCAAGTTATTTCTGAAGTTGGTGCTACATCTAAAGCAGATATGGGTAAAGTGATGACTGCTGTTATGCCGAAAGTAAAAGGTAAAACAGACGGATCACTTGTGAATAAGCTGGTTATCCAGCTATTAGCATAAAAAAGCGTCTCATTTCGTATGAGACGTTTTTTTATGCTTTTTTCAGTTTGGACGTGATATTACAAGCTCTTTTTTCATACATATGGGATGAGAGGGGGTCTTTTGAGATGAAAAAATTAGAACAAATGAAGAATTGGTTAACGAAGCAAATAGACCTGCCAGTGGATGTGTTAATGGATCTACCTCGGATCACGCTTGTTGGGCAAGTACATATCTATATAGAAAATCATCGAGGATTATTAGTGTTTTCAGATAAAGAGGTAAGATTGTTATTGAAACATGGTCAATTATTAATTAAAGGTCAATCCTTTGTTATTAAAACAATCCTTCCAGAAGAACTGTTGCTTGAAGGGATTATTGAACAAGTGACGTTTCTAGAAAATGAAAAGAAAGAGGAGTGAGGAGGAACTTCCGTTTGTGAAGTTTTTCTTCGTTACCTTATATTAACAGGTGGTAACGTTCTGGCCTCAATATTCGGTTCGTACAAAGAAGATAGGTGGGAATTGAGTTTCACGTAAAAAACTGGCTCGTGAAGGTTAATAATTAGTGAGGATCAAGGAATCTACTAATTAAAATTTTAGTACGAGCTAGTTTGATAATCGAATTGAAAAGTAGTGTATCTACTTTTAGAAAGGTAGTGGAGATAGTCGATGAAAAATAAATGGTTTATAAAATGGCTTGGGTATGTAAAGGTGCGAATTGAAGGTAGAGGAGCGGAACGCTTTGTTAACGAGTGTGTGCGGAGGAAATTACTCGTTTGGGATGTAAAGAAGATAGCTGATGAAACGTTAGTTTTTTGTATGTTATTACGAGATGTGAAAAAGATAAAACCAATTTATAGAAAAAATGAATGTAAATTATATTTTATTGGACGTTACGGTTTTCCGTTTTGGAATAAGCGTGTAATTAAAAATAGTGGATTTTTAATTGGGTTTTTAATATTTTTTTTCGGAATGATCGCATTGTCAAATATGGTGTGGAAAATTGAAATTACAGGAGCGAAACCTGAAACAGAATATATATTGATGAAAGAATTGGACAAAATGGGTATAAAAAAAGGGAAATTACAGTTCCAAATGCCGAGTGTAGAAGATGTTCAACGTCATTTGACAGACAATATTAATGCGATTACTTGGGCGGGATTAGAAATAAGAGGGACAACATATCATTTTAAGATTGTTGAAAAAAATGAACCGAAAAAAGAAAGTGAACAACAGCCACAAAACTTAGTAGCAAAAAAAGAAGGGATTATTACAAAAACATTTGTGGAAGTTGGGAAGCCCGTTGTCATGAAAAATGACCATGTAGAAAAGGGGCAACTTCTCGTATCGGGGATGTATGGTAATGAGGAGAATCCGACAGTTGTTTCGGCTAAAGGGATTGTATATGGAGAAACGTGGTACAAATCTGAGGTGGATGTTCCGTTAAAGACACAGTTTCAAGTGTATACTGGTAATTCATACAATGAATATTTCCTTAAATTTGGGAGTGCTAAAATAAAAATATGGGGATTTCAACAGGATAAGTATAAGCGCTTTCGTACTGAAAGTGTAAAACATGATGTGAAATTATTTGGATTCACATTACCAGTTGCATACGAGAAAGATATTGTACGAGAAGAGGAAGAAGCGAACCGAGAATATACCGAAAAACAAGCAATGAAAGTAGCGAAAGAGATGGCAGAAAAAGAACTGAAGAAAAAATTGGATGAACATGCTATGATTGTAAGTGATAACATTTTGAGTAAAGAGGTTGAGGCGGATCACCTAAAGGTCACATTACATTATACAGTGATTGAAAATATTGCAGAGCCACAACCAATATCTGAATCCGATATTCAAGGAGACTGAGTAATGGCAGAACAATTAGTAGAAATGAACCAACAATTGGAAAATCCCGACGAAGCAATCGCTCTTTTTGGGATAAATGATGCTCATTTAAAAGTAATTGAACGAGAACTTAGTGTATCGATTGTGACTAGAGGAGAATCTGTTCGTGTATCTGGGGCAGATGAAACGGTGGTGCTCGTAGAAAAAATCTTACAACAGTTACTTGTTGTTATCCGTAAAGGTGTATCAATTTCGGAAAGAGATGTTGCGTATGCGATTCAGCTTGGGCAACAAGGGAAAATTGCTCAATTCGAAGAGTTATATGAAGAGGAAATTTTTAAAACGGCAAAAGGTAAATCCATTCGTGTGAAAACGATGGGGCAAAGACGATATATTCATGCAATGAAAAAGAATGATATTGTATTTGGGATAGGACCTGCTGGGACAGGAAAAACATACTTAGCCGTAGTAATGGCTGTGAGAGCTTTAAAGCAAGGGTATGTAAAGAAAATTATTTTAACAAGACCTGCTGTAGAAGCTGGAGAGAGCTTAGGGTTTTTACCAGGTGATTTGAAAGAAAAAGTAGATCCGTATTTACGTCCACTATATGATGCGTTACATGATATTCTTGGACAAGAATATACACAACGTATGATGGAACGTGGTGTAATTGAAATTGCACCTCTTGCTTATATGAGAGGGCGTACTCTTGATGATTCATTTGTTATACTAGATGAGGCGCAAAATACAACTGGTGTTCAAATAAAAATGTTTTTAACGCGATTAGGTTTTAGTTCTAAAATGGTTATTACGGGGGATCCCTCACAGGTAGACTTACCAAAAGGGGTAAAGTCAGGTCTTTCTATTGCTGCTAATATTTTATCTGGTGTATCAGGTCTTTCGTTCATTACATTGGAACAAACGGACGTTGTGAGACACCCGTTAGTGCAACGTATTATTGAGGCATATGATAAAATGGAATGATCCTATTTGTCAGGATCATTTCTTTTTGTATGATAAGGTTGGCGAATGACATATTTTTTACTATCATTAAAGACGAGGGAAATAAACTATAGGTGATGGTCTATAAAAATATGGTCCGAAAAAGCATCGTTGGCTGGAAGAAATGAAAGCTATAAATAGTTTCACTTTATTTCTGGAGAGGAGAAGGTATTGAAATCATGTCAAGATCTCAAGAAATTTCTAAGTGGTTTCGTAATTTACAACATTCGAAAAAACTAAGTTGGATTTCTTACGTTTTATTAGGAGCGGTACTGTTTTTTGCACTTATGAATAATGTGAAACCAGAGCAATTAGATGTTAAAGAGCTCGATATTGCTAAAAAAACAATTCACTCTCCTATTAAAATTGAAGATAAAGCCGCAACAGCGAAAAAGAAAAAAGAAGCCGCTCAAAAGGTTGAGGATAAATATACATATAAAGGCGAATATAAGCAAAATAAAGTGGATATTGTAAATTCCGTCTTTGATGCGGTAAGTGAAGTAGAGGCAGAGGCTAAATCGACTGGCCCAGACGAGTATAAAAAAATTTCTGATGTGGACAAATTGGACAAGTTAAAGAAGAAATTACCAACAGATTTAGCGAAAAGCTTAACAGACTCGATATTGCTGAAATTTATTAATGCTGATTCAAGTCAATTGTCATTGGCGAAGGATGCGGCTGTAACAGCGGTTAATAAAATTATGAGTGAACACATTAAGATGGATCAAGAAGAAGCCGCAAGAGAACGATTTGTTACTGAAATGAGTAGCGTAAGTATAAGCAGTGATTTAAAAGTTGCGGTGAATACACTAGGGAAGTATGCGATTACAGCGAACTATTTTTATGATTCAGCTGCGACGAAAGATAGTCAAAAAATAGCAGAAGATTCAGTTGCATCAGTTTTTATCCTTCAAGGGCAAGTTCTTGTGAAAGAAGGCGATACGATTTCACGAGAAGCATATGAGCAGTTGAAGTTAGCCGGATTGTTAGAGAAGGGCAATACCTTCCAACCTTATGTTGGTCTGGCTGTACTTATTTGTGTGTTATTGTACTTTATGCATAAGCAGTTTGAAGTGTTTTTACAGCGAAAAAGAGAAGATAGGCCGTATGTTTTAGCGTATATCACAATTTTATCTATCACGATTGTTTTAATGAAAATCATTAGTTTGTTTCAAAAGCTTGAATATGCAGGAATCGCGTATGTTGTTCCAGTTGCGATGGGAACAATCCTTGTAAAATTAATGATTGGTGATCGATTTGTATTTTTAACGAGTATGATCTTTTCTGTGTGCGGAAGTATTATGTTTAATGAAGGTGTAACGAGTACACTGAATTATAGTGTGGGGATTTATGTTTTATTAAGTTCATTATCAGTTAGTATTTTCTTGAGAGAAAAAAATCGTCGTACGATGATTTTACAAGCCGGTATACTCGTTTCTGTATTAAATGTAGTCGTATTAGCGGCGTTGTTATTATTGCGAAATGGGAACTTTTCGCCTCTTGAAATTGGGATACAATTATTAATGGCTGCAGTTTCAGGGATTATCTCTTCTGTTCTAGCTATGGGGATTTTACCGTATTTAGAAAGTGGCCTTGGGATTGTATCAAGTATGAAGTTGATGGAACTCTCAAGTCCGAATCACCCGCTCTTGCGCAAAATTTTATTAGAAGCACCAGGTACATATCACCATAGTGTAATGGTAGCTAATCTTTCAGAAGCTGCATGTGAAGCAGTTGGAGCAAACGGGGTATTAGCTCGTGTAGGGGCGTATTATCATGATGTAGGGAAAACAGTACAACCGCGGTTTTTTATTGAAAACCAGATGGGGATTGAAAACCCGCATGATAGATTAGACCCTGTAACGAGTAAAGATATTATAATTGCTCATGTAACCGATGGGGTGAGAATGTTAGAAGAACACCATATACCTCAAGAAATTATTGATATCGCTGGACAGCATCATGGTACAACGCTACTTAAATATTTTTACTATAAGGCTATTAAAGAAGATAAAGAGAAATATACTGAGGAAATGTTCCGCTATCCAGGATCAAAAGCAACTTCTAAGGAGTCGGCGATCGTTGGTATTGCTGATAGTGTAGAAGCGGCGGTACGTTCAATGAATCATCCAACGCCAGATCAAATCAATAATTTAGTGCAAAGTATCATTAGAGATCGTTTGCAAGATGGTCAATTTAGTGAATGTGATTTGACATTTAAGGAACTACAAATCGTTGGAAAAACGTTATGTGAAACGTTAAATGGTATTTTCCATTCCCGTATTACATATCCGGAGCCGCCGGAAGAAAAGGAGAAAGAATGAGTTTATTAATTGATTTTATTGATGAAACAGAAGAAGTGAAAGACGAGTATATAAGCTTGATTCGAGGGCTGGTAGAGAAAGCAGCCCAAATGGAAAACATAGAAGAAGGAGCAGAATTATCGGTTACGTTTGTAGATAATGAACGTATTCGTGAAATAAACCGTGATTACCGAGATAAGGATCAGCCTACGGACGTTATTTCTTTCGCTATGGAAGAAATGGGAGAAGGCGAAATGGAAATTGTCGGTGCGGAGATGCCGCGTATGTTAGGAGATCTTATTATTTCTATTCCAAGAGCAAAAGAACAAGCTGAAGAATATGGACATTCTTTTGATCGAGAACTTGGGTTTTTAGCACTACATGGCTTTTTGCATTTGCTTGGTTATGATCATATGACAGAAGAAGATGAAAAAGAAATGTTTGGAAGACAAAAAGAAATTTTAGAGGCCTTTGGATTAGGACGATGAAAAAAGGAAAACTTTTAGATAGTTTTGGATATGCTATAGCTGGTATATACTTTTGTCTTCGTCATGAACGAAATATGAAAATTCATTATTTAGCCGCAGTCATTGTTATATGCTGCGGCTTTTATTTCCATATTACAACAATGGAATGGATTGTATTACTTATTGTGATAGGGATTGTAATGAGTTTAGAGATGGTGAATACGGCTATTGAAAAAACGGTAGACTTAGCAACCGCCGATATTCATCCGTTTGCAAAAATTGCAAAGGATGTTGCAGCGGGTGCGGTTTTATTGTTTGCAATTATAGCTGCTGTAATTGGTGCTATTATCTTTTTACCGTATATGGTATAGTTGCATTCCGAAGCTTTTATTAAGCTTTGGGAGCGCCGTGAAGGCCTTTAATGAACGAGTGTATCTATTCACATCTGTGAACGGAAAGGATGCGGGAAATGAATAGCAAACAATTAATTCAAGAAGCAACCGAAGCGCGTAAACGAGCGTACGTACCATATTCTAAATTTCAAGTAGGTGCAGCTTTACTAACTCAGGATGGAAAAATATATCGTGGATGTAATGTTGAAAATGCATCATATGGTTTATGTAACTGTGCAGAAAGAACAGCGTTATTTAAGGCGATTTCTGAAGGAGATAACGAGTTTGTAGCTATTGCAGTCGTAGCGGATACAAAGCGTCCGGTACCTCCTTGTGGAGCATGTCGACAAGTTATGGTAGAATTATGTAAACAGGATACGAAAGTATACCTATCAAACTTACATGGTGATGTTCAAGAGACAACAGTCGGAGAATTGTTACCAGGAGCATTTTTAGCGGAGGATTTACATGAATAGAAAAGGTTATAAATCAGGTTTTGTCTCTATTATTGGCAGACCGAATGTTGGGAAATCTACATTTTTAAATCGTATTATCGGTCAAAAAATTGCCATTATGAGCGATAAGCCACAAACAACTCGTAATAAAATTCAAGGTGTATATACAGAAAATGATTCACAAGTAGTTTTCATTGATACACCAGGAATACATAAACCTAAACATAAACTAGGCGATTTCATGGTGAAGATGGCTCAAACGACATTGAAAGAAGTTGATATTGTTCTGTTTATGGTCAATGCAACTGAAGGATTTGGTCGTGGTGAGGAATTTATTATTGAGAAATTACAAGAAACGAAACAACCGGTATTTTTGGTAATCAATAAAATTGACCAAGTTCATCCAGAACAATTATTAGCGTTAATTGATCAATACCGTAAACTACATGAGTTTGCAGAGATTGTACCAATTTCTGCATTAGACGGTAATAACGTGGAAGCGTTAATTGGAGCAATTAAAAAGTATTTACCAGAAGGACCACAATACTACCCGGATAATCAAGTAACGGATCATCCGGAGCGATTTATTATTGCAGAGCTTATTCGTGAAAAAGTATTACATTTAACACGCGAAGAAGTACCGCATTCTGTAGCGGTTGTTATTGATGCGATTCAAAAACGTGAGGGCGGAGCGGTTTATATAAACGCAACGATTGTTGTTGAACGTGCATCACAAAAAGGAATTATTATAGGTAAGCAAGGGAAGATGTTAAAAGAAGTCGGTAAGCGAGCTCGCTTTGACATTGAAGCACTTCTTGGTTCTAAAGTATTTTTAGAAGTATGGGTGAAAGTGCAAAAAGATTGGCGTAATAAGATGTCACAGCTTCGTGACCTTGGTTTCCGTGAAGACGAGTATTAATATGAAGTAAAGTTATGATCAGTGGATGTTGTGTTCATCCACTGATTATTGGTTTTTATGAACCTTGATAAATTAGGAAAAATTTTTCTCACATGAAAATGAACAAAATGGGTCAATTTAATAACAACAAAAGAAATTGGTTTATAGGCTACGCTTATTGAGAAAGGTGGATTCTTATGCTAGATTTTACCTGGAAGTTTTTCTCCAAAACAGGAAGCATTGAAACGTATTTGCTTTTGAAAGAAATGGAAAAAGACGTAAACGATGAGATGGATCAACATGAAGAGGAGTTAGCGCATCTAGACTCTCCAATTTCTTGACCCGTTTTGTTCAAACCTTGGATGGTGACGAACATGTTTCAAAAAGTTGAGGGCATTGTTATCCGTACGACAGATTACGGAGAAACGAATAAGATTGTTACAATATACTCACGGGAATTTGGTAAGGTAAGTGCAATGGCAAGAGGGGCGAAAAAACCGAAGAGTCGGTTAGCAGCTATTTCGCAACTTATGACACATGGTCATTTTCTTATTCAAATGGGATCTGGACTTGGAACTTTGCAACAAGGCGAGATTATTTCATCTATGAAAGAAATTCGAGAGGATATATTTTTAACTGCTTATGCATCATTTGTTATTGAGTTAACTGATAAAGCAACAGAAGATAAGAAGCATAATCCGTATTTATTTGAAATGTTATATCAAACGTTGCATTATATGTGTGAGGGTGTTGACCCAGAAGTATTATCATTAATTTATCAAACGAAAATGCTTCCGGTATTAGGGATGCGCCCGTACTTTGATACATGTGCTATTTGTCATCAAGAAACAGATTTTGTCGCCTTCTCTGTCCGGGAAGGCGGTTTTCTGTGCTCGCGTCATGCGGAGCAAGATCCGTATCGTATTCCGGTGGGAGAGGCTGTTCATAAATTATTACGTCTCTTTTTTCACTTTGATCTACACCGGCTCGGTAATGTATCGGTGAAGGATAGTACAAAAAAACAAATGCGCACAGTATTGAATACATATTATGATGAATATTGTGGGATTTATTTGAAATCAAGGCGTTTCTTGGAACAACTTGATAAGTTTCAAATATAAAAAGGGCCGTATACGGTCCTTTTTACATACTTTCTTTTTCGAATAGCATATTTAGTATATAATATTTAAGAGATAGTATAACTTTTTTCGTTGTGCATTAAAGGTGGTGATTATCATAGAGCTGAATAAACGGCAAGAACATATCATTCAGATTGTAAAAGATCACGGTCCTATTACGGGGGAGTCAATTGCTGCGCAATTGGGTTTAACACGTGCAACGCTAAGACCAGACTTAGCAATTTTAACGATGGCTGGTTATTTAGAAGCGCGTCCACGCGTAGGTTATTTTTATACGGGTAAAACTGGGGGACAGCTATTATCTGAAGCTGTTAAGAAAATTAAAGTGCAAGATTATCAATCTAGACCGGCTGTAATTGATAAAAATGTATCAGTATACGATGCAATCTGTACGATGTTTCTAGAGGACGTTGGTACATTATTTGTTGTAGATCAATCTACTTTATTAGTTGGCGTTGTATCTCGTAAAGATTTATTACGAGCTAGCTTAGGAAAGCAGGATTTAACCTCTCTTCCGGTTAATATTATCATGACAAGGATGCCAAACATTGCGATGTGTCGCAGGGAGGATTCTTTATATGATATTGCGATGGAATTAATAGAAAGACAGATTGATGCGTTGCCAGTTGTGAAGGATACGAAACAAGGTTTAGAAGTGATTGGGCGAATTACAAAAACAAATATTACACGTGCGTTTGTAAATTTAGTAAATAACGAATAAGTGTAATTTGTTTAAAGTGAGGTAATGTAATGGATAATAAAATCGTATATGTCGTATCTGACTCTGTAGGAGAAACGGCTGATTTGGTTGTTAGAGCGGCAATGGGACAGTTCCCATTCGCTCCTGATATTAGACGTGTACCGTATGTAGAAGATACAGGGACATTAAAAGAAGTAATCTCGATTGCCAAGAGCAATCAAGCGCTTATTTGTTTTACGTTAGTAAAGCCTGATATGCGTCAATATTTATTGACAGAAGCGGCAAAAGAAGGAGTAGAGGCATACGATATTATCGGACCTCTTATCGATCAAATTGAAGGAATTACAGGGCAAGTACCAAGGTATGAGCCAGGTGTCGTTCGAAAATTAGATGAAGAGTACTTTAAAAAAATTGAAGCGATTGAATTTGCAGTTAAGTATGATGATGGTAGAGATGCACGTGGTATTTTAAAAGCTGATATCGTGTTGATTGGAATTTCACGTACATCAAAAACACCACTTTCACAATATTTAGCGCATAACAAACGTTTGAAAGTTGCCAATGTACCACTTGTACCGGAAGTGGATCCGCCTGAGGAATTATATCAAGTGGCAAAAGAGAAATGTTTCGGTTTGAAAATTATACCGGATAAGTTAAATCATATTCGAAAAGAACGATTGAAATCACTTGGATTAAGTGATGGAGCAACATATGCAAATATTAATCGTATTCAAGAAGAAATTGATCATTTTGAAGAAGTAATTAGTAAAATAAATTGTCAAGTGATTGATGTATCAAATAAGGCGATTGAAGAAACAGCAAATATTATTGTGAATGCAGTGCAAAGCCAAAAAATGTTTTAGCACATTTACCAAAGGTGAATGTGCTTTTTTCGCTCGTGAGAAGGCGGTAGAGGAAGATGCGAAGTAGAGCATGAACTTTCGGCTTAGTAATAGAATATAGCGGAATGGTTATACTTATATTCTTCTGTTTTTTAATTATGCTAAAGGAACGATTTCGTTATCTTTAAATGTAAGATGAAAATTAAAGGGATATGTAGCGTAGTTGAAGAAAATATATTATAATAAAAAATTGTGATAAAAACCTATATTTTACGTTTAGACTTTAATTTTTCAGAATAAACTAGGGATAGGATTTTCGAAAAAGACATGTATTTACGTTAAATCGACAAAATCTAGACAAGAAAACGCACATTATGGAAGGATTCACAGAAGGGATGTAGAATACAGAAATATGCAAAACATCAGTAAAATATTAGTTGATGCAGATGCGTATCCCGTGAAGAATGCAATTGTGCAAGTTGGAACAAAATTTTATGTCGAAATTTTGTTTGTCGCATCCTATGCTCATCGTTCAAGAAAACAGCAAGGTAATTGGGTCTATGTAGATTCTGAGCAAGATGAAGTTGACTGTTATATTTATTAACATGCAAAAGCTACAGATCTCATGATCATACAGGTTATAGTGCTTGCTAGTCTTCTTGTGAAAAAGGAGTATATGTATTGTCTCCAAGAGATACATTTGTAACAGATGAGCAAATGGATACAATTTTATATAGTAGTATGTATCTGCGAATTTACGCAGACTAGGGACTTATACGAAAGGTCCAAAATCGTTTACACAATGTGATTGACAGTACTTTCTAACAAATTTAGAAAAATATTGTCGAATTATAAAGGAATCTTTTAATTTATATCGAATACAAAATACGACACGGAGATGGATTTATGGGGAACAGAATTCCCGAAGAAGTTGTTGAACAGATTCGGACATCATCTGATATTGTAGAAGTGATTGGTGAGTATGTTCAACTTAGAAAGCAGGGACGTAACTATTTCGGCCTTTGTCCATTTCATGGTGAGAATTCTCCTTCATTCTCTGTTTCATCTGATAAGCAAATTTTTCATTGCTTCGGATGTGGAGAAGGTGGAAATGTATTTTCTTTTCTTATGAAAATGGAAGGACTTGCTTTCACCGAGGCTGTTCAAAAGCTTGGCGAAAGAAATGGAATTGCAGTTGCAGAATATACATCAGGGCAAGGACAACAACAACAAGAAGACATATCTGATGACACTGTCATCATGCAACAGGCTCATGAACTTTTGAAAAAGTATTATCATCATTTATTAGTAAATACAGAAGAAGGAAATGAAGCACTTTCATATTTATTAAAACGTGGTATTACAAAAGAGATGATTGAGAAATTTGAAGTTGGTTATGCATCACCAGCTTGGGATGCAGCAACGAAAATTTTACAAAAAAGAGGTTTGTCGCTATCTAGTATGGAACAAGCTGGCCTTCTTGTAAGAAGTGAGAAGGATGGCAGTCATTATGACCGCTTCCGCGGAAGAGTTATGTTTCCGATTTATACTTTACAAGGTAAGGTGATAGCGTTTAGTGGAAGGGCGTTAGGAGATGACACTCCAAAATATTTAAATAGCCCTGAAACACCGATTTTTTACAAAAGTAAGCTGTTGTATAATTTCCACCAAGCAAGGCCGTTTATTAGAAAACGTGGGCAGGTTGTCCTTTTTGAGGGTTATGCCGATGTACTAGCCGCGGTGAAAAGTGGTGTGGAAGAAGCTGTTGCGACAATGGGAACAGCCTTAACTGAAGAACAAGCGAAACTTCTGCGACGTAACGTTGAAACTGTTGTTCTTTGCTATGATGGTGATAAAGCAGGGCGAGAAGCGACGATGAAAGCAGGGCAATTACTATTGCAAGTTGGTTGCCAAGTGAAAGTTACATCCTTGCCAGATAAGCTTGACCCTGATGAATATGTGCAACAATATGGGACAACCGCTTTTGAAAATCTTGTGAAATCAAGTATAAGTTTTGTTGGTTTCAAAATAAATTATTTGCGTTTAGGGAAAAATTTGCAAGATGAGTCTGGCAAAGAAGAATATGTAAAAAGTGTTTTAAAAGAGTTATCATTGCTACAGGATGCGATGCAGGCGGAATCATATTTAAAATCATTATCGCAAGAATTTTCGTATTCAATGGAAACACTTTTGAATCAATTGCACCAATATCGCAAAGAACAAAAGGTACAGCAAAAACAAATAAAGCAGGTTTCTAAGCCATCTCAAATTGTTCAAACGAAGCCGAAGCTAACAGGTTTTGAAAGGGCAGAAAGAGAAATTATTTACCATATGTTGCAAAGTGCAGAAGTGACAGTACGTATGGAACCTCATATAGAAGATTTTTATACAGAAGAACATAAAGGGATTTTATATGAACTATACGCATATTATGAAAAGGGAAATGAACCTTCAGTCGGAACATTTTTAAGTTGGCTCTCTGATGAAAAGTTGAAAAATATTATCACTGATATTTCGACGGATGAATTTATTAATCCAGAGTACACAGAAGAAGCGTTACAAGGTCATTTGGAGGCGTTAAGACGCCATAAAGAGAAACTTGAAAAGATGGAAATTATCTTTAAAGTAAAACAAATGGAAAAAACAGATCCTGTAGAGGCTGCTAAATATTATGTGGCATATTTACAAAGTCAAAAAGCAAGAAAATAGCTTTTTCGATAAAATTTTAGTATAATGAATGTTTGTATCTCGCGTAAGGAGGGGAACAGATGGCTGATAAACCAGCTCGTTCTAAACAAATTGAAACTGAAATGACCCTTGAGCAAGTGAAAGAACAACTCACTGAGCTTGGAAAAAAACGTGGCGTTCTTACATATGAAGAGATTGCAGAACGCATGAATGGATTTGAAATTGAATCCGACCAAATGGATGAATACTACGAATATTTAGGTGAACAAGGGATTGACTTAGTTGGTGACAATGACAACGACGAAGGTCCTAATAATCGCCAAATTACAAAAACGGAAGAAGAATTCGACCTCAATGATTTAAGTGTGCCACCAGGTGTGAAAATCAATGACCCTGTTCGTATGTACTTAAAAGAAATTGGTCGAGTTGACTTACTATCCGCTGAAGAAGAAATTCGACTTGCGACACGTATTGAAGAAGGCGATGAAGAAGCAAAACGCCGTCTTGCAGAAGCAAACTTACGTCTTGTAGTAAGTATTGCAAAGCGCTACGTGGGCCGCGGTATGCTTTTCTTAGACTTAATCCAAGAAGGAAATATGGGTCTAATTAAAGCGGTTGAAAAGTTCGACTATCGTAAAGGTTTTAAATTTAGTACGTATGCAACTTGGTGGATTCGCCAAGCTATTACACGTGCGATTGCAGACCAAGCGCGAACAATTCGTATTCCAGTTCATATGGTCGAAACCATTAATAAGTTAATTCGTGTACAACGTCAATTATTACAAGATTTAGGACGCGAACCATCTCCTGAAGAGATTGGTGAAGAAATGGATCTTGCTCCAGAAAAAGTACGCGAAATCTTAAAGATTGCACAGGAGCCAGTTTCTCTTGAAACACCAATTGGTGAAGAAGACGACTCCCATTTAGGTGACTTTATTGAAGACCAAGAAGCAACATCGCCTGCGGACCATGCAGCGTATGAATTGCTAAAAGAACAATTAGAAGATGTGTTAGATACACTAACAGATCGTGAAGAAAATGTTCTGCGTCTTCGTTTTGGTTTAGATGATGGACGAACTCGTACGCTTGAAGAAGTTGGGAAAGTATTCGGCGTAACGAGAGAACGTATTCGTCAAATTGAAGCGAAAGCACTTCGCAAACTAAGACATCCGAGCCGTAGTAAACGTCTTAAGGATTTCTTAGAATAGGTTATTTTAAGTTTACTTCACGATTGTGAAGTAAACTTTTTTCTTTTGTTAATTTTTGTTAACATTTAGCTATCGGCAACGATTACAATTTCTTGTAATTTATTTTACAGAATTGTCTTTTGATTTGCAAATGCTCATTTTTAGATTTTTCGATTAATTTTGTTTATTCTATACAAAATAATATGTAGAAAAGTAAAAAATATGATGAGAAACGTTAGTAATTATCGAAATAATATGCGATATAATAGTGAAAATCAATAAAATGAATTTACGGAATATTTTTAACAAGTAGTAGTTTGCTCTTTTCTGATAGAGCGTTTTCAAGTACAATATAAATGACTGAATCATCTAACTATTTAGGGATATAGAGGGGGGAGAAGAGATATGAAACGTAATCCGTTGATTCCGTTCGCTCTTATTGCAGCATTAGGTATTATCGTTATGTTTGTATTTTCATTTCAGGGGCTAAATAAATCTAAAGAGTTAGCTGATGCAAAAAATGGCGGGAAACCAGCACAAACAGCATCAAAGCCAGAGGATATTGTAAAGCAAAGCTGTACGAGCTGTCATGGTGATCAGTTACAAGGGGCGGTAGGACCTAATTTACAAAAAATTGGTGGGAAACTTTCAAAAGATGAAATTAAAGAAATTCTTTCAAAAGGAAAAGGGAATATGCCACCAAATGTAGTTCCAGCTGATCAAGCAGCTAAAGTAGCTGATTGGTTATCGAAGAAAAAATAAAGTGAAACTTTAATCAGTGGGGGGTTCATCCCCCATTGATTATTAGCCCTCACCAATCGGGCGTTTACGGGCAGTTGGTCTCCCACCTAACTTCTTTGTTCTAGCCGAATTTTGAGGTGGGAGTCTTACTGCCCGCAAATAGCGGGATAAAGTATAGAAAAACAAGTCTTTTGCTTTTTGCAAAAGGCTTGTTTTTCTATACTATCTAAAATACGATTAGTAATAGAGAATTGAAGTGTTGTTATAGACTTGCAACAACCACTATAAATTCATTATCATGGAGACAGACTGACAAGAGAAGGAGTAATGGAAATACATGAATGAAGTAAAGCTTTCAAAACGATTAGAAGAAGTTGTGAGGGAGATTCCTGTAGGCTCTACAGTAGCTGATATTGGATCGGATCATGCGTATTTACCGTGTTATACAATTATAAATAATATTGCTACAAAAGCAGTTGCAGGAGAGGTTGTAGATGGACCGTTTCGCTCTGCACAAGCAACTGTAGCTGAAAGTGGCTTACAAGATAAAGTAGACGTTCGTAAAGGGAATGGATTAGCTGTTATTACACCAGGAGAAGTAGATGTTATTACGATTGCTGGTATGGGTGGAGCGTTAATTCGTGACATTTTAGAAAGTGGTAAAGAAAAATTAGAAGGTGTAACACGTTTAATCTTACAGCCGAATATTGCAGCGCACCATATCCGTGAATGGTTTATTGAAAATGGATGGGAGCTTATCCGTGAGAAAATTGTAATAGAAGATGGAAAGATTTACGAGATTTTAGTCGGAGAGCGGGGAGATACAGCAGTACCTTACTCTGAAAATAAACAAGCTGAATTGTTTATGGGTCCATTTCTAATAAAAGAAAAAAGTGAAGCTTTTGTTGAAAAGTGGGAAGGGGAATTGAAAAACTTCCAAAATATTTTAAAACAGTTAGAGCGTGCAGCGGAGTCTGAAGAGACAAAAGCGAAGCGTGCAGAAGTAGAAGCGAAAATGAAAATGATAGGAGAGGTTTTATCATGAGTAAAATTCCGAATGGCCATGAAATTATTTCTTTATTTGAAAGTATGTATCCGAAGCATTTAGCGATGGAAGGGGATAAGATTGGCTTACAGATTGGAGCGCTTAATAAACCTGTGCAGCACGTATTAATCGCATTAGATGTAACTGAGGAAGTTGTGGACGAGGCGATCCAATTAGGAGCGAATGTCATTATAGCGCACCATCCTTTAATCTTTAATCCATTAAAAGCGATTCATACAGATAAGGCGTACGGAAGAATTATTGAAACGTGTATTAAAAATGATATTGTAATTTATGCCGCACATACAAATGTAGATATTGCTAAGGGCGGGGTAAATGATTTACTTGCTGATGCGTTAGGGTTACAAAATACAGAAGTATTAGCTCCTACATATGCAGAAGAAATGAAAAAAATTGTTGTATTTGTTCCAGTAACCCATGCAGAAGAAGTGCGCAAAGCTCTTGGAGATGCGGATGCAGGTCATATCGGTAATTATAGCCACTGTACGTTCGGTAGCGAAGGGGTAGGTACGTTTATCCCTCAAGAAGGTACAAATCCTTATATCGGAGAAACTGGACAGTTAGAACGTGTAGAAGAGGCGCGTGTCGAAACGATTATTCCAGCTTCGTTACAAAGAAAAGTTATTAAAGCGATGTTGGCAGCCCATCCATATGAAGAAGTGGCATATGATGTATATCCGCTTGATAATAAAGGTGAAACATTAGGTCTTGGTAAAATAGGATATTTACAAGAAGAAATGACGCTTGAACAGTTTGCTTCACATGTGAAACAATCATTACATGTAAAGGGTGCAAGAGTTGTTGGAAAGTTAGATGATAAGGTGCGTAAAGTAGCTGTACTTGGTGGTGACGGTAATAAATATATAAACCAAGCGAAATTCAAAGGAGCAGATGTATATGTAACAGGTGATATGTATTATCATGTTGCTCACGATGCGATGATGATTGGTTTAAATATAGTCGATCCAGGACATAACGTTGAAAAAGTAATGAAGCAAGGTGTACAAAAACAATTGCAAGCTAAAGTAGATGAAAAGAATTTCAATGTACAAATTCATGCTTCACAGTTACATACGGATCCGTTCACATTTGTATAAGAAAAATAAAAACCGTTGCTCATGTAGGCAACGGTTTTTATTATTGTTGTTTTTTTACTTTT
Source organism: Bacillus cereus group sp. BfR-BA-01316 (assembly GCF_022664195.1). Classification (NCBI taxonomy): domain Bacteria; kingdom Bacillati; phylum Bacillota; class Bacilli; order Caryophanales; family Bacillaceae; genus Bacillus; species Bacillus cereus group sp. BfR-BA-01316. Next base: position 143,520 of record NZ_JAKUGX010000002.1, on the reverse strand, counting down.
ACACGTGGCAATATCTTTTGAAGTGGTACCTTTCGAATTCTGTCCCATGTAGCTGGATTCATCGGATCATATTGCTCTAAGAAAGCAATAACTTCTTTTGTGATTGGTGTTGGAGTAGAAGCCCCCGCTGTAACTGCAACATTTTCGATACCTTGTAGCCACTCTAATTGGATTTCACTTACGTCTGCAACACGGTATGCTTTTGTACCAGCAATTTCTTGTGATACTTGAGCTAAACGGTTGGAGTTGTTACTTTTCGGATCACCAACAACAATTGTTAAATCTGCAACATCAGCTTGTTTAGCGACAGCTTCTTGGCGAACTTGAGTTGCTAAACAAATTTCCTTGTGGAATTCTGCTGTTGGGAATTTTTTCTGAATGTCCTCCATTAAATGTTGAACATCCCATTGACTCATTGTTGTTTGATTTGTAACTAAAATTTTATCCGTTGGGATTTCTAATGTTTTTAAATCGTCAGCTTTTTCGATAAGATGAACGATATCAGGTGCAATACCAACTGCACCTTCTGGTTCTGGATGATTTTTTTTGCCGATATAAATGACATGGTATCCTTCAGCTTTCTTTGCTTCAATAAGGTCATGTGTTTTTGTAACATCTGGGCAAGTTGCATCAATTGTCGTTAAACCTTTTGCTTTTGCACGTTGTTTAACTTCTGGAGAAACACCGTGTGCAGTAAAAATAACAGTACCAGAATCGATTTTATCTAAAATTTCTAATCGACTTGGACCGTCTAATGTAATGATGCCATCCTCTTCGAAAGCATCTGTTACATGCTTATTGTGAACAATCATACCTAAAATATAAATGGGTCTCGGTAATGATTTATCTAATGCGGCGTTACGTGCAATAACCATCGCGTCAACAACGCCGTAGCAATAACCACGAGGGGAAATTTTAACAATCTTCATGTGAGTAATCCTCTCCTTCTAAACAAGGGATACTTTTGTGCATAGTCCATTACATTATAAAGGAGGAGTGGAGAGAAAACAAAGGATAGTTACACATATAGTTTTGGTTTTGTAGCTATTTGTTGAACAGGCTCTTCCGGTAATTCTTTTTCTATTACTGGTTCTATTACGATTTTTTTTCTTTTTTTCTTTTTTTGTGGAGGAGGAGTGGTCACTTCAACTTCTCCAGGCTGGTCTTCAGCTTGTTTTTCTTCCGTGCCTTTTCCAGAGGTGAGGATTTTAACAATACTGGGTAGATTACGCATAATTGGACTGTATTGCTCAACGACAGGTCCTACAGATTGAACAACTTGTGATACTTTTTCGATGTTATTTATCATATTAGTTGGATTTGCAATTAGGTTAGAAAAAAAACTTCCGATGCCACTGCTAGATGTCGCCGCAGCTGTAGTTGTTGTACCGCCACGCGTTTCGTTTGCTTCATACATTTGAGGGGGTATCATTTGTTGAGGATATGGTTGCTGTGGTTGGTACGGTTGTTGGTATGGTTGCTGTGATTGGTACGGTTGCTGGTATGATTGCCTTTGTTGGTACGCTTGCTGCTGGTGCATCATCGGCGGCTCTTCCATTTGCCGATAGGGAGGGGCCATTTGCATGAAAGGCTCCGTAGGATCGTGTTTTTTAAAGAGTTTAGAAAGAAAACTTTTCTTTTTTTGTGCCATTGGTGGTAGTTGTGGAATTGGGTATGGTGTATAAGAATGATGTCCTTGATTAGGATACATTTGCCCTATTGGGGATTTCGGATACATATGAGAAATCCTCCTTTCTTCAGTTAGGTATATACACATACAATATGCAATAGAAGGAAAGAAGGTTAGTTTTTGAGATGAAAACCTAAACTAAAGATGGATTTTACTTGTAGACTTCGATATAATGTAGACTTGACTGATTTGTGCGCAGTAGAAATTTTAGAAAGAAGGTGTAACTTATGACACTACAAACTTTTACACAGTATGATTTTAAACCATTTTTAATAGATGCAATTCGTGAACTACGCTTTTCAGAGCCGACAGGAATTCAAAAGAAAATTTTCCCAGTCGTGAAAAAAGGTGTGAGTGTAATTGGACAATCCCAAACTGGTTCTGGGAAAACACATGCATACTTACTTCCTACATTAAACAGAATTGATGCAAGTCGTGAAGAAGTACAACTTGTTATTACAGCGCCTACTCGTGAGTTAGCACAACAAATTTATCAAGAAATTGTGAAATTAACAAAGTTCTGTGCAGAAGATCAAATGATTACAGCACGTTGCTTAATTGGTGGAACTGATAAACAACGATCAATTGAAAAGTTGAAAAAACAACCTCATATTGTAGTTGGAACGCCAGGACGTATTAAAGACTTAGTAGAAGAAAAGGCGCTATTTGTTTATAAAGCGGATACTATTATTGTCGATGAAGCGGATTTAATGCTTGATATGGGATTCATTCAAGATGTAGATAAAATTGCAGCACGTATGCCTAAAAACCTGCAAATGTTAGTTTTCTCTGCAACAATTCCTCAAAAATTAAAACCATTTTTGAAGAAATATATGGAGAATCCAGAACATATTCATATTAATCCGAAGCAAGTTGCAGCAGGAAATATTGATCATTACCTTGTGCCTTCAAGACACCGTAATAAAATTGAATTAGTAAAAAATATGTTACTTCAATTTAAACCATATTTAGCAATTGTCTTTACAAACACAAAGAAGAAGGCTGATGAAGTAGCCGATGGATTAGCAGAACGTGGGTTAAAAGTAGGGCGTATACACGGTGATTTATCACCACGTGATCGTAGAAAAATGATGAAACAAGTTCGTGATTTAGAGTTCCAATACATTGTCGCAACAGATTTGGCGGCACGCGGTATTGATATTGAAGGAATTAGCCATGTTATTAACTATGAACTTCCACCAGATTTAGATTTCTTCGTTCACCGTGTTGGAAGAACTGCACGTGCGGGTCATTCAGGTATTGCAGTGACGATTTATGATCCAGCAAACGAAGAAGCATTAGATAGCTTAGAAAAACAACGTAATATTGAGTTTAAGCATGTAGATTTACGCGGAGATGAATGGGCGGATTTAGGTGACCGTCGTCGTCGTAAGAGCCGTAAAAAACCAAATGATGGACTAGATGTTATGGCAACAAAAGTTGTTAAAAAGCCGAAAAAAGTAAAACCAAACTATAAACGAAAACTTGCCACAGAACGTGACAAAGTGAAGAAAAAATATAGCAATAAAAAAAGATAAGGGATTTCCCTTATTTTTTTTTATCTCACTACTTGAGAGAAAATCGATTAATGCAGATTAATAATTAGTGAGGGGTAGAAAAAACGTTGACTAAAGTTTCACTTTATCCAATTAATTTAGGTGTAGAGTGCAGATTGTTTAAATAGTCAGTTTAATTTGTGTAGTGCCTTTTGTGTGAACAAACAATTCGCTACATATTTCTACAAATTATGCTATCATTATATCTATTGTATATTGAAGAGGTGATTGTATGTTAAAGATTGGATCTCATGTTTCAATGAGTGGTAAGAAGATGTTATTAGCAGCAAGTGAAGAGGCTGTTTCATACGGTGCAACAACGTTCATGATTTATACAGGTGCGCCACAAAATACACGAAGAAAACCAATTGAAGAATTGAATATAGAAGCAGGAAGAAAACATATGGAACTAAACGGTATCGAGGAAATTATCGTCCATGCTCCGTATATTATTAATGTTGGGAATACGACGAAACCTGAGACGTTCCAATTAGGTGTTGATTTCCTGCGTATGGAAATTGAAAGAACGGCAGCATTAGGGGTAGCAAGACAAATTGTTCTTCACCCAGGAGCTCACGTTGGTGCAGGAGCCGATGCTGGTATTCAACAAATTATTAAAGGGCTTAATGAAGTAATAACGCCAGAACAAACGGTTAATATTGCGCTAGAAACGATGGCAGGAAAGGGAACAGAATGCGGTCGTAGCTTTGAAGAAATTGCGAAAATTATTGATGGTGTGAAATATAATGAAAAACTATCTGTATGTTTTGATACGTGTCATACGCATGATGCAGGTTATGACCTTGTAAATGATTTTGACGGTGTGTTAAACGAATTTGATAAAATTGTTGGGATAAATCGTTTACAAGTACTTCATATTAACGATAGCAAAAATGTATGCGGAGCTGGAAAAGACCGTCATGAGAATATTGGTTTTGGTCATATTGGCTATAAGGCATTGCATCACATTGTGCATCACCCACAACTTACGCACGTACCAAAAATTCTTGAAACGCCGTATGTAGGTGAAGATAAAAAAGATAAGAAGCCACCATATAAATTAGAAATCGAAATGCTGAAAAATGGTACTTTTGATGAAGGAATTCTTGGGAAAATTAAAGCGCAATAAGGAGGGGATTTTCCCCTCCTTATTTTAATAGCTGCTGAAATAAAATATTTACTTGTTGGGCAGTGGCAGGAGTAGTTACTTTAGCGATTTGTTTTAACAAATCTAGTCGCTCGGTATTATCGTAAATGTTAATGTTTTTCCCTTTCATAAGTAAAACGATTTTATCAGCTTGTGCAGTTGTGATTGGAACTTCGTATTCTTTACTATATTTCAATAACTCTTTTGTAGAAATATGATTTAATTTTTTGTTCACAATTTGTTTAATGAGGTTCATCGTGTTGTCCTCCTTCACACGTTCTTCTATCGAAATATATGTACCCATAGCTTGTACATATTCGTATCAAGGTGCATTTTTTCAATGGGGAAAAGAAGCTTATGTTATAATATAAGGACAAAACTATAGATAAAGAGTATAAGGAGGACTTATGGAAAAAAAGCAACATCGAAAAGAAAGTGTTATTCATCTTGTATATCGTTTAGTTATGATTGTCTTTGGGGCAGCGTGTGCGGCGGTAGCGATTGAACTATTTTTAATGCCAAATAAAATTATTGATGGTGGAATTATTGGTATTTCTCTTATATTAGATTATCTTACTCCTAATATTTGGTGGTTAAGTTTTTCTACTTTAGTTGTTGTCCTCAACATTCCGTTTATGTACTCTGGGTATAAGCAAATTGGAAAAACATTCATGTTATCTTCAGCATTTGGAATTGTAGCTTTAGCATTTATTGAATCAACGTTGCATGCTATCCCGCCATTTACAACAGAGCCGATTTTAGCAACAGTTTTTGGCGGTCTTATTTTAGGGATTGGTGTAGGACTTGTTATTCGTCATGGTGGATCGTTAGACGGGACGGAGATTATGGGAATTCTATTAACGAAGAAATTACCGTTTTCTGTTGGTGAATTCGTAATGTTTGTGAACTTATTCATTTTTGCATGGGCAGCATTTGTTTTTGGTGTTGAACAAGCGATGTATTCTGTTATGACGTACTATATCGCATTCAAAACAATTGATACGGTAATTCAAGGATTGGACGAAACGAAAGCAGTTTTAATAGTATCGGATCAATATGAGGAAGTGTCAAATGCAATTTTACACCGCCTTGGTCGTGGAACAACAAAACTTGTTGCTAAAGGTGGCTATACAGATAAAGAAAAAGAAGTTATTTATGCAGTTGTAACACGTCTGGAAGTGACGAAGTTAAAATCAATTGTGCATGAAATTGATGAAAATGCATTTGTTACGATTATGAATACACAAGAGACAAATGGTGGTAAGTTTAAATCAGCAATTCACTAAAAAGTTAATTGTAATATCTTTTGAAAGCAGAGAATTCTTCTCTGCTTTTTGTTATAATAATAAGGTTTCTTGAAATAAAGAATATATTTTAGGCAGATTGGTTTACAACTATAATAAGCTGTACTATAATTCAAATAGAGATAAATCGGAATCATTCTGAATTAAAATAGGTGAGATGATATGAATAATATATTGGAAATAGAAGGATTAACGTTTCGATATGAAGATCGCAACGTGTTAGAAGATATTAATTTGCAAGTTCCGAAGGGAGCTTTTTTAGGTTTAGTTGGACCAAATGGTTCAGGGAAATCGACTTTACTTAAATGTTTATTGGGTGTTTTAAAACCAAAGCAAGGAAGTATTCGATTGTTTGGCATTGATAGTAAGAAATTTAAAGAGTGGAATAAAGTTGGTTATGTATCCCAAAAGGCAAGTAGTTTTAACTCAGGTTTCCCGGCAACTGTTTTTGAAGTTGTTTCAATGGGGCTTGTTTCGAAAAAGGGGCTTTTTCGCTTTTTTACGAAAGACGATAATGCGAAAGTAGAACAAGCGATTGCTGATGTAGGTATGAGTGAGTTTCAAGGTCGTAACATTGGAGAACTTTCTGGTGGACAACAACAGCGTGTATTTATTGCTCGTGCACTTGTAAGCAATCCGGAATTGCTTATTTTGGACGAACCTACTGTTGGGATCGATGTAAAAAATGTGGAAAGCTTCTATGAGATACTAGAGGATTTAAACAAAAGGCTAGGAATCACGTTAATTCTTGTTACGCACGATATGGGTGCTGTAACAGAGAAGGTGACGCATGTTGCATGTTTAAATCAGCATCTACATTTCCATGGGAATGTAGAGAAATTCCGAGAGTTAGAAGATGCAGAAATGTCGATTTTATATGGACATCATGTTCATCGCTTAGAACATGAACATGGGCATCACGGGAGGATATAATGATACAGGATTTTTTACAATATGATTTTTTACGTAATTCTTTATACGCTGGTGTTTTAATAGGGCTTGTCGGACCACTTATCGGCGTGTTCGTTGTAATTCGCCGCATGTCGCTTATTGCGGATGCATTAAGTCATGTGACGTTATCAGGAATTGCAGCTAGTTTATTACTTGAAAAGACAATCTTTACTGGTGGGTTTTTAAACCCTTTATATATGGGAATGTTTTTTTCAATCGGTGGAGCATTGCTAATTGAAAAATTACGTACTGTATATAAACATTATCAAGAGTTAGCAATTCCGATTATACTTTCAGCAGGGATGGGAATCGGTGTTATTTTTATTTCACTTGCAAATGGATTTAACACAGATTTATTTAGTTATTTATTTGGTAGTGTAAGTGCTGTGACAAGTACGGATTTAATTATTATCGGTGTTGTAGCAATTGTTGTTATTGCAACGATTGTTTTATTATACAAAGAGTTGTTTTTACTATCATTTGATGAGGAATACGCTGTATCAACGGGTTTGAGTGCAAAGTGGATTCACTTTATTTTCATTATATTAGTTGCTCTTGTAATTGCGGTCTCAATGCGGGTTGTAGGTGTTCTTCTCGTATCATCTTTAATGACGTTACCAGTTGCAGCAAGTATTCGTATTGCAAAAGGATTTAAACAAACAATTTTCTTTTCCATTTTATTTGGTGAAATTGCAGTAATTGGTGGAATGTTTGCTTCGTATCAACTTGATCTAGCACCAGGTGGTACAATTGTTATGATAGCGGTTCTTATTTTAATCGGTGCGATTTTATGGAAGAAGAAAAAAACTGCATAAAGTAGGGATAGGTATGAATCTAACAGAAGCTTTACGCCTAATGAAGGAAAAAGGATATAAACATACGGGGAAAAGGGAAGAGATGCTAAGATTATTCGCGGCGCATAATCGTTATTTAACTGCGAAAGATGTTTTAGAGCATATGAAGGATGATTATCCAGGACTTAGTTTTGATACGATTTATCGTAACTTAACGGTTTTTGCTGAAGTCGGTGTTTTAGAGCAAACGGAATTAAATGGTGAAAAGCATTTTCGTTTTACATGCTCAATTATGGAACATCATCACCATTTCATTTGTTTAGATTGTGGTGGTACGAAAAAAATCACTTCTTGCCCAATGGATTTTATGAATAAAGATTTTAAAGGTTATGAGGTAACCGGGCATAAGTTTGAAATATATGGTCGTTGCCCAAAATGTGCAAAATGAGAGGGCTCGTCGGTTATATAATTGACGAGCTTTTAATTTAAATGTAAAAAAAGGTTGCTCACAAAAATTGTGGGCAACCTTCTTTTATTGTTCTTGTTTTTCTTTTTCTTTATCTCGTTCGGCAGCCATTTCAGCAGCGATTACATCAATTTCTTTTTTCAGTTCTTCTACCATTGTTTCTTCTGGTACTTTACGAACGACTTGCCCTTTACGGAATAATAAACCTTCTCCGCGTGCACCGGCAATACCGATGTCAGCTTCACGAGCTTCACCAGGACCGTTTACGGCGCAGCCGAGTACTGCAACCTTAATTGGAACTTGAAGCGTAGAGATGTATTCTTCGACTTCATTAGCAATGCTAATTAGGTCGATTTCAATACGACCACAAGTTGGACAAGAAATAAGTGTTGCGGCATTAGATGCAAGACCGAATGACTTTAATAGTTCACGTGCAACTTTTACTTCTTCAACTGGATCAGCACTTAAAGAAATACGAAGTGTATTTCCGATGCCTTTACTTAAAATTGCTCCAAGACCGGCGGCACTTTTTACAGTTCCAGCAAACAATGTTCCTGATTCTGTAATACCTAAATGTAATGGATAATCAAAAGCGCGAGCAGCTTTTTCGTATGCTTCAATTGCTAAGTTAACATCAGAGGCTTTCATTGATACGATAATATCGTGGAAATCTAAGTCCTCTAAAATTTTAATATGGTGCAGTGCGCTCTCGACCATACCATCAGCAGTTGGATATCCATACTTTTCTAAAATATGACGTTCTAATGAACCGGCATTTACACCGATACGGATTGGAATGCCACGCTCTTTCGCTGCATTTACAACAGCTTCTACTTTATGGCGACGTCCAATGTTACCTGGATTGATACGTACTTTATCAATGCCGCCTTCGATTGCTTTTAAAGCAAGGCGATAATCAAAATGAATATCAGCAACAAGTGGAATGTTGATTTGTTTTTTAATATCAGCAATAGCATTTGCTGCGCGTTCGTCTGGAACAGCAACACGAACAACTTGACAGCCAGCTTCTTCTAAACGTTTAATTTCAGCAACTGTAGCCTCAACATCATGTGTTTTTGTTGTCGTCATACTTTGTATAATTAATTCATTGTTACCGCCAATTGTTAAATTACCGACTTTAACTGGACGTGTTTTTGTACGTTGAGTCATTTCATTCACGAATTGATCGCTCTCCTTATAAAAGAAGTTTCTTATTTTAGTCCCTTACATCAATGATAGTATGTGTGAGAAAGGGCTATAGAAACCAAAGTACTCGGTTTCACTTTTACTATTGTATCAGCGCCTTTATGTAATTGACAAGGATTAAGTGATTGCTTATTGATATAACGGGAATTTATAAGACTTTCCAACTTGGATTTTTGTAGCAGATGTATTTTTATTTAATTGCTTAAAATCATCAATTACTTTTTCAATAGAAGGGATTTTTTTCTTATTAATTTGTTCTGTAATAGAAAGAACGGTCTCGCCAGTTTTTACTTCGATTGCTTTATAAACTGTATCCGTTTCTTTTTCTGTTTCTTTCTCTTTATTTTGTTTTGCATCTGTATTTTCTTTTTTTATCGTTTGGGCAGCAGAGGTTTTTTTGTATGAACTTAACATCGGTAAAGTACCGATTTTTATGTCGTAATAAAATATATAACCGAGGACAAGCACGAATAAGAGTACACCTAATCTCTTCATATCCTTCACTCCTTTGCTAGGAATATATGCTTGTCCAAAAAAAAAATGCCTATTTAGGCATTTTTTTTTATAGTTCTTGTTTTTCTTTCGGTTTTGGAACTTCTTTAATTGTTAAGTATAGAACGATTAACACAACTGCAATGTAAATGAATGTTGCACCAGGTACGTTTATTTTGAATAAATCCATAATCATAAAGAAGATTGTTGGAATTGTGTAGCTGTAAGCAGTTAATGTCCAAACTTGTTTATAAGATAATTTGCGCTGACCGCTCATCGCAGAACCGATGAAGGCAAGCAGTGTAACTCCTACAAAGGTAATAAATAATTGGAACAAGTACAGTAAGAACCCAATAACGAATAATAAGATTGGATAAATACTGTCAAATAACGAAATGAAGTCTTGTAAATCTTTTTTCTCAAGAGATGCGCCTAATAAGTCATTATAGGAGTATGTTTGTGTTTGACCATTTCCCATGGAGACTACTTTATCTTTTAAAACAAATAAACCTGTTTTATTTTGATATTTTTCTAAGTCTGTTGAATTTGGATCAAATACGAAAAGGGCGTTTCCGTCTTCTTTTTCGATAGGTTGATCAATATCAGCTTGTAGCTCGCCGTTTTCGATTTTAAAATCAGGTAAATCTTTTTCGATTACTTTATTTACCATGTTAACACCATCTTGGATGACGCTACCGTACAAGAAAGTTCTTGGAATAGTAGTGATTAGGCAAAGAAGCATAATATACAAAATGGTTTTACCGATTTTTTGAAAACGGAAAAGCGCCATATCTTTAGGCGAATATACGCTTTTTGCTAGCTGTGTAAAAATGGACATAGATTCACTTCCTTTATGTATGTATAAAATCATTGTAACGTACGAATCTAGAGAAGCTCAAGATATATTATACTTACATATAGTAGAGAGGACTAAATTTCTTCTTATTAATTTACTTCTTCTAGTAGAGAAAAATACAATTGACACTTTTCTTTTGTATATGGTAAATTTATCTTACATTTTTCAAACGATATATCCGATGGGAATTTAGTTGTTTTTAATGTTACATACATAATCGTGGACCCTTAGCTCAGTTGGTTAGAGCAGACGGCTCATAACCGTCCGGTCGTAGGTTCGAGTCCTACAGGGTCCATATCCATTTCATATGTTTATTATGTCAGCAGGAAGCTTCCTTGTAGAAGGAAGCTTTTTTTACGGGATATATGAGCATTTTAATTGAAAAGAAGTGGGAATTTTGCTACTTTAATGATAGCAAGACAAAGCGATTTATTTGTTTGCACCCTATGGCAATTAGGGTAGAATGAAGTTGTAGGTCACATATGTAGTGACAATACATAAACCGGGAGGAATATAACAATGGCAAAACACGAATTACCAAATTTACCTTATGCGTATGATGCTTTAGAACCTCACTTTGATAAAGAAACAATGAACATCCATCATACAAAACATCACAACACGTATATTACAAACTTAAACGCTGCTTTAGAAGGTCATGCAGAATTAGCTGACAAAAGCGTTGAAGAATTAGTTGCAAACTTAAACGAAGTACCTGAAGCAATCCGTACAGCAGTACGTAACAATGGTGGCGGACATGCTAACCATACATTCTTCTGGACAATCCTATCTCCAAACGGCGGGGGACAACCAGTAGGCGAACTTGCAACTGCGATTGAAGCGAAATTCGGTAGCTTTGATGCATTCAAAGAAGAATTCGCAAAAGCTGGCGCAACTCGCTTCGGTTCTGGTTGGGCTTGGTTAGTAGTAAACAATGGTGAGTTAGAAGTAACAAGCACTCCAAACCAAGATTCTCCTCTAACTGAAGGTAAAACTCCAGTTATCGGTTTAGATGTTTGGGAGCATGCTTACTACTTAAATTACCAAAACCGTCGTCCTGACTACATCGGTGCATTCTGGAACGTTGTAGATTGGAACGTTGCTGAAAAACTTTATCAAGAAGCAAAATAATTAAAGTTAATAAAGCTAGAAAAAAGCTAGGAGTTTTCTCCTAGCTTTTTTCTATGCTCTCCTTTTACATAATTGAGCTTGTCTTTGGAAGACTAGAACATGAAGTAAAGGAGAGTTGTGTATGAAGTGGAAACATGTAATTGGTGATGTTGAAGTGAATCGGGATTTAGTATTATTGCTCGTTATAGGAGGTTTATACACGCTCGCAATTTCTTTATCGAATACGTTTGTAAACATTTATTTATGGAAGCAAACACAAAATTATGTGAATCTGGGCTTGTATAATTTGGCCAGCGTTGTATTGCAGCCTCTAACATTTCTTGTGGGCGGGAAATTAGCGAAACGTATTGATCGCTCGGTTTTATTGAGAATCGGTGTAGGCACGTTAGCTGTTTTTTTTATCGTCGTTTTAGTAGCGGGGAAAAGTGCATCTCACTATATTTTACTAATGGGAGCCCTTTTAGGAGTTGGTTATGGTTTTTATTGGCTTGCTTTTAACTTGTTGACATTTGAGATTACAGAACCAGAAACAAGAGATTTTTTTAACGGTTTTCTAGGACTTCTTACATCGTTCTCTGGAATGATTGGACCGATAGCAGCAGGATATACAATTTCACGTATGGAAAAATGGAGTGGTTATACTGTTGTTTTCTTCCTCTCGTTAATGCTATTTGCGGTTGCAGTCGTTCTAAGCTTTTTTTTATCGAAGAGGGAATGTGAAGGACGCTATGAAATTGTGCAAGTATTGAAAGAGCGGCAAGTTGATGAAAACTGGGGAAGAATTACGCGTGCTCATTTCTTCCAAGGTTTGAGAGAGGGAACGTTTATTTTCGTTATTTCGGTATACGTCTATTTAGCATCTGGTAGCGAGTTAGCACTAGGGAAGTATAGTTTAGTGAACTCTGCAGTATCATTTGTATGCTATTATTTAGTTGCTCGTATGTTAAAGAAAGAATGGCGGAAAAAAGCAATTTTACTTGGTGGCATTATTTTATATGCGGTCGTATTTTTAGTTATTTTCAATGTTACATATACGAAATTACTTATTTATGCAGCATGTATTGCGGTTGCATATCCTATTTTACTCGTTCCGTACGGATCTATGACATACGATGTAATTGGTAGAGCAAAACAGGCGAGAGAATGGCGTGTAGAATACGTAGTTGTCAGGGAATTATGGTTAAATGCCGGAAGAATTTGTTCCATTTTAAGTTTTTTATGTGCTGTAACATTCTTTCCACCTGAAAAAAGTTTACCGTTCTTACTATGTATTTTAGGAGCTGGACATTTTCTTATTTATTTTGCAGTTAAAAATGTCAAATATGATGAGGGAAATGTGAACAAAACCAGCGTTGTAGCGCAGGGAACCACGCAGAATCAAACTGAACCAGAAGGTTAACTTATCGTTTGTTTTATGCTAGAATAGAAAAAGATGTAAGACAGCAGTGAGGGCACCTGTATGAAGGTGTCCCTTTCACATTACATAGCTGTTGGTAGAGGGGGTTTGTATGAGCAAGAAGCAGAAAAAGAACCAGACAAAGACAAAAACCCACGTTCCCTTTCGGTTAAACGTGTTGTTTTTTTGCGTGTTTTTAATGTTCTCCGCGGTTATTGTAAGGCTTGGATACGTACAAATTGTTCGTGGTGAGGAATATAAAAATGAAGTTGAGAAAAAAGAAAATTCAACGATAAGTAATCCTGTACCACGCGGGAAAATATTTGATCGTAATGGAGAAGCGGTCGTAGATAATGAGCCTATTCGTACAATTACATTTACAAAAATGAAGGGATCAACTGCAGCAGATCGCTTAGAAACGGCGAAAAAGTTAGCAGATTTAATTGAAGTCCCAACAGATAAGTTAACAGATCGCGATAAAAAAGATTATTGGCTTGCTTTACATAAAGAAGAAGCAGAAGCAAAAATCACAAAAAAAGATCGTGAAGAGTTTAAAGCGAATAAAATTGACGATAAAGAACTAGATGAACGTCAACGAAATCGTGTAACAGAAGAAGAGATTAATCAACTGTCAGCAAAAGATTTAGAAATATTGGCGATCAAAAGTAAGATGGAAAGCGGATATGCAATGACGCCGCAAATCGTTAAAAAAGGTGCAACAGAAGAAGAATATGCGATTATTAGTGAAAATTTGGCGAAATTGCCAGGTGTAGATACAAATGTCGACTGGGAACGAAAATATAAGTATGATGATATGTTCCGAAGTGTACTTGGTGGTGTAACTTCTTCTGATGAAGGGTTACCGAGAGAAAGATTAGATTACTATCTTGTTCGTGATTATAATCGTAATGATCGCGTAGGAAAAAGTTACCTTGAGCAACAGTACGAAGATAGTTTACACGGTACAAAATCCGAAGTGAGAAATGTTACAGATAAAGACGGAAATATTTTAGAAACTATTAATGTGTCACAAGGACAACGAGGTAACGATCTGAATTTAACAATTGATATGGAATTACAAAAGCGTGTAGAAGAGATTCTTGAGAAAAACTTAAATAAATTTAAAGGATCAGAACCGCTTTTAGATCGCGCTTTCGTTGTAATGATGAATCCGAAAAATGGTGAAGTTTTATCCATGGCAGGGAAACAATTAGTTAACGAAGATGGTCAAACGAAAGTAAATGACTTTGCTTTAGGTACCATGACAAGTTCTTATCCGATGGGTTCAACTGTAAAAGGTGCGACTGTACTTACGGGATATCAAACTGGCGCGATTCAACCTGGATCTGTACAGTTAGATGAACCAATTAAATTAAAAGGTACACAAACAAAATCATCTTGGAAAACGATGGGATACATTAATGACCTTGAAGCGTTAAAAATGTCTTCAAACGTTTATATGTTTAAAACAGCGATGAATATCGCTGGTGTCCCCTATGTGCGAGGCGGTACGTTAGATATACCACAAAAATCATATGATACTATGCGTTACTATTTCAGTCAATTTGGACTTGGTGTAAAAACTGGCATTGATTTACCGAATGAAACGGCTGGACAAAGAGGTAGAACAGATCATATACCAGGTTTCTTATTAGATTTATCAATTGGACAGTATGATACGTATACACCGCTTCAATTAGCACAATATATTTCGACGATTGCTAATGGTGGATATCGTATGCAACCGCAAGTTGTAAAGGAAATTCGTGAGCCATCGGCGAAGCCAGAGGAAGTTGGAAAAGTTGTTCAATCCATGGAACCGAAAGTATTAAATCGCATTGATATGCCTGAATCGCAAATTAAACGTGTTCAAGAAGGATTTAGACAAGTGTATAACGATTCAGGTGGTACAGCTACAAAATACTTTGCAGGTGCACCATATAAAGCAGCTGGGAAAACAGGTACAGCTCAAACTGTATATGGCGGAGATAAAGAGATTGGTAGAAATGCAAAAGGTGAGCGTGTTGAAACATATAACTTAACATTAGTAGGTTATGCGCCACTTGAAGATCCAGAAGTAGCATTTTCTGTTGTTGTGCCATGGGTACATGATGATAAAACAGGAATTAATGGATATATTGGTCGTGAAATTATGGATGCTTACTTTGAGTTAAAACAACAAGCATTAACTGGTGAAGCTCCGAAAGATGGAAAAGAGAAAAAAAGTAATGCACAAGATGATGAATAAAAAAGTTGTAAAAAAAGCACACTATCTGAAAAGATAGTGTGCTTTTTTTTATGCTTTATGCATATGGTCTAGTAAATGTGGACAAGCGTAAAATGTTGAAAAACATGTAGTTTCAAAAACGATGAACATAACAAGATTAGTGCATATGCTCTAACTTTGTCTTGTGTGATAGGAGATAGCAGTTTTATGGATGATTAGAAAATTTATTGCATCTAAAGTGCAAAAATGAAAATCAAGTTTGTGTATACAGTTGTTTTTGTGGAACTTTACAAAACTTTTACAAACAATTAAAACCGAATTAATAGTTTAGCAGTATTCTTATATCTGTAATCCTGTTATTTCCGGTTGCTTCTAGGAGGAAGAACACGTGAAATGGATGAGCGCATCGATTAAAGTTTTGACATTGTCGACATGTTTCCTTTGTTTTAACATGTCTACTGCATTCGCTACAAATGAAATGGGAGAAGTGAGAGTTGATGGATCCTCAACGGTTTTTCCTATTATAGAGGCAGTAGCAGAGGAATATACAAAGGCCCATCCAAACGTGAAAATTTCTATTAGTATTTCTGGGACAGGAGGAGGATTTAATCGTTTCAGTAAAGGAGAAGTAGATATAAACAATGCTTCGAGATTGATGAAACCGGTAGAAGAAAATGCAATGCAGAAAAACTCCATTCAATTTACACCATTTGAGGTTGCTTATGATGGTCTAACGATTGTTGTGAATCGTCAAAATACGTGGGTAAACAATATGACGCTAGACGAGTTACGTCTATTATGGAGTGAAAATGGAAGATTGAAACGATGGTCACAAATTCATTCATCATGGCCACGTGAACAAGTTGAATTTTATGCGCCAGGCGTAGACTCTGGTACTTATGATTATTTCCAAAATGTTGTCTTACAAAATAATCGCCTTGTAAAAACGGTTTCTTTGTCTGAAGACGATCAAGTTATTATGCAAGGGGTAATGAATGATAAAAATGCCATTGCTTTTGTAGGATATGCTTATTATATGGCCAATCGAGATAAGGTAAAAGCAATACAGGTGGATGGTGTATTTCCAACGAAAGAGACCATTCAGTCGGGTACGTATAAGCCATTATCTAGGCCGCTATTTACGTATGTGAATCATGCATCTATCAGAAATAAAATTAATGTAGCCAATTATGTTGAGTTTATGATTAAGCATGTTGGAAGCCTTGCTGAAGAGGTCGGATATGTAAAATTACCAAAGGGAAAATATAATGAACAGCTGCGAATGTTAACAGAAATAAAAAGGTAATGTCAGGGTGGAAAGGGGTTTTCATCTTTGGCTCATAATGACAAAAGTCAAATTACATTTTCTGTACAACATTTGATTGAGAGAAATACAAATAGAAGAAAAAAAACGCAGCGAATCAATCGAATTGTTCCGTTAATACTAAAAGCCATTGCTAGCGTGTCCATTGTAACGACACTTGGAATTATTATTACGTTGGCAAATGAAACAATCATGTTTTTTCAAAAGATATCATTGTATTCTTTTTTGACAGAAAAAGAATGGTTACCTTTTTTTGAAGATCCGAAATTCGGTATATTACCACTTATATGTGGAACAATCCTTGTAACAGCAATTGCCATGTTCGTAGCAATTCCTATTGGTTTAGGTTGTGCCGTGTTTTTAAGCGAATACGCTTCGAATGGCGCTCGGAAAATATTAAAACCGTTGTTAGAGCTACTAGCAGGCATCCCGACAATTGTATATGGTTTTTTCGCGTTAACAGTTGTCACACAACTTTTACAACGGATTATACCAGATTTGCAGTTTTTTAATGCTATTAGTCCAGGTATTGTTATAGGGTTTATGATGATACCGACGATTGCGTCTCTCTCTGAAGATGCAATGAGAGCTGTAGCAAAAGGAATTAAAGAAGCCTCATTATCGCTAGGAGCAACTCGTTTTGAGATGGTAAAACAAGTGGTGTTTCCATCGGCTTTTACGGGCATAATGGCAGCGATTATATTAGCAGCTTCTCGAGCAATTGGTGAAACGATGATTGTTGTTATTGCAGCTGGATCAACACCGAATGTATCGATAAATCCGACTCATTCTATTCAAACATTAACAGCCTATATTGTACAAGTGAGTTTAGGTGATGCTCCGCACGGAACGATTACTTATTACAGCATGTATGCTGTAGGTGCAACGTTATTTATGTTTACTTTTATTATGAATATCATTTCGCAATATATTATGCGCCGTTTTAGGAGGGTGACATAATATGCGAATGTTAAACCATAAGAAAATACAAGAAAATATGGCATCGCGTTTTTTAAAGGACCGGATTTACAAGTGTTTGTTTTATATAGCAATTTTGTTTTCAGTAGTAATACTTTTTATATTGCTTTTTCAAATTTTTGAAAAAGGTATAAGTTATCTTTCAATAGATTTCTTTACAAACTTCGCCTCACGTAATCCGAGAGAAGCTGGGATTGTCGCTGCTTTGTCAGGAACAATACTATTTATGAGCATTGTTATACCGGTCTCTTTTATATTTGGAGTCGGAACAGCTCTTTATTTAGAGCATTATGCGAAGGAGTCCGTTTTTAAAAAGTTAATAGAATTAAATAATCAAACATTAGCAGGGGTACCTTCCGTTGTGTTTGGTTTACTCGGGTTAACTATTTTCGTATACGCTCTCCATTTAGGAGAGAGCATAATTGCAGCGGCACTGACGATGAGTTTACTCGTCTTACCAACTGTTGTTGTAGCTAGTCAAGAAGCGATTCGAACTGTGCCGAGCTCATTACTAGAGGCTTCTTACGGATTAGGTGCTACGAAGTGGCAAACGATGTATCAAATTGTATTGCCAGTAGCTTTGCCAGGGATTGTAACGGGATGTACGTTAGCGGTATCGAGAGCAATTGGTGAGGCAGCACCATTATTAGTCATTGGGGCCCTTGCCTTTGCAAATTATGTTCCGTTCAGTATGTTTGATAGATTTACGGTTTTACCAATTCAAATTTTTAATTGGATGAGTAGACCACAAGAAGAATTTCAGTATGTAGCAGCAGCTGGGATGATTGTTTTGCTAGGATTGTTGCTCTTTATAAATATATTTGTCTTATGGTTACGAAATCGAAAATAAGTTGGAAGTGGATGAAAGGGGAATTCAAATGGTAGCAACAGTAGTAAATGTACAGGTGAAAAAAGAGAAAAAGATTGAGACAGCACCAAAAAAAGTAGTATTTGATACGAAAAATTTAAATTTATGGTACGGGGAAGACCATGCTTTAAAAGATATCAACTTAAGTATTCATGAGAATGAAGTAACAGCGATTATCGGTCCAAGTGGTTGTGGTAAATCAACATACTTAAAAACGCTAAATCGTATGGTAGAGTTAGTGCCTATCGTTCGAACTACGGGCGTTATCGAATATAGAGAACGAAACATATTCGATAAATCATATCCGGTTGAAGAATTACGTACGCATGTGGGTATGGTGTTCCAAAAGCCAAATCCATTCCCAAAATCTATTTATGAAAATGTAGCATATGGTCCGAAAATCCATGGTGTTCGTGACAAAAAAACTCTTGATGAAATTGTTGAAAATAGCTTGCGCGGCGCAGCTATTTGGGATGAGTTAAAAGATCGTTTGCACGATAATGCATACGGTTTATCTGGTGGTCAGCAACAACGTCTATGCATTGCACGCTGCTTAGCAA
The DNA here is from genome assembly GCF_022664195.1 of Bacillus cereus group sp. BfR-BA-01316. NCBI lineage: Bacteria > Bacillati > Bacillota > Bacilli > Caryophanales > Bacillaceae > Bacillus > Bacillus cereus group sp. BfR-BA-01316. The sequence goes on along the minus strand of NZ_JAKUGX010000002.1, from coordinate 124,574 downwards.
TTGAGCCAGACGTTATTTTAATGGATGAGCCAACATCAGCGCTAGATCCAATTTCAACATTAAAAGTAGAAGAATTAATTCAGGAGCTAAAGAAAGACTTTAGTATTGTTATCGTAACGCACAACATGCAACAAGCGGCACGTATTTCAGATAAAACAGCTTTCTTCTTAAGTGGAGAAGTTGTGGAATATACAGATACAAACAAATTATTTACAACACCTGCAGATAAGCGTACAGAAGACTACATTACAGGACGATTTGGTTGATATCGTTGTAAGGCTAAGAGTAAATGCCCTCTTAACAGAGGGCATTTCTCACTTTCACCTCATTTTAATAGGGGAGTAATATTTCTCTTTTCTCAAGGCTTAATAAACGTACAAGAGGCTGGATAGGGGATTTATATATAATGGCACATAATATTGAGGGGGAAGAAACGATGGTAAGAGAACAGTTTCAATGTGATTTAAAAACGTTACAGCAAAAGGTGATCGAGCTTGGTGAGTTAGCAAGGGAAGCTTTATTGATTGCTATGGTAGGTCTTCACCACAGGGATGTAGAGAAAGCGTTAGAAGTCATTGATGGGGATTATCGCATGGATAATTTAGAAGAGGAAATAAATGACCTTGCGCTTATGCTTATTACAAAGCAGCAGCCTGTAGCAAGTGATTTAAGAAGAATTTTCATTTCAATTAAAACAGCGACAGATTTAGAACGTATTGCAGACCATGCTGTTAATATTGCGAAATCAACAATTCGTCTTGGTGAAAAAGAAGTGGTTGTTAGCTTGCATAATCTTGAGGAAATGTTTGAGATTGCTCATAAGATGTTAAATTTAGCATTAGAAGCATATGAGCAAGAAAATTTAACTTTTGCTAAACAAATTGCTGAAATGGATGATTCAGTTGATGAAATTTATGGGAAGGCGATTCGTGAATTTATTTCCTCTATCCCTGGACAACCAGAAGCGATTACACAAATTACACAACTATCCTTTGTTGCAAGATATATTGAGCGTGTAGCAGACCATGTTACAAATATTGCCGAGAATGTATTTTATTTAGTGAAAGGAAAGCATTATTTATTGAATGAGTAGGGGGAAAAGTAGGTGATGAGAAATCACCTGCTTTTTTTAGTCAAAACATGACAAAAAAAGCTCGTTGTTTCCTTTAGTCTATGATGATAAGATGTATCATAATTAATGGGAAAATAAGTACATATGTGTTAGTTACGTCTTATTAATTATTTTACCAAGTTATTGGTAAACGCTTTCTTTTTTGTTGGGAGTTAAAAGGTACATTTATTCATAAAGTGAGGCTTTAATTAGTGGGGTTGTCTCTCACTGATTGTTAGATCATACCAAACCGGACTTTTACTGCAGTTAATGTGGGATAAATGATATACGGAGTTCTTGAACATTATATAAGTGGAGGCTGAAGTATATGAAGGGGGTTATTTTAGCTGGAGGAAAAGGGAGACGCCTTAGACCATTAACATGTAATACTCCAAAACCGATGTTACCATTGTTAGAAAAACCAGTTCTTGAATATAATATTGAATTATTACGTCAGCATGGTATTCGCGAAATTGCAATTACAGTTCAATATATGAGTACTGCCATTAAGCAATACTTTGGTGATGGTAGTAAGTGGGGAGTTAACTTGTATTATTTTGAAGATTCTCCTCCGCTTGGAACAGCAGGGAGTATTAAGCAAGCGGAAAGTTTTTTAGATGAAACATTTGTTGTTATTAGTGGGGATGCATTAACTGACTTTCAATTATCAGAAGGAATTGCATTTCATGAACAGAAGAAGAGGATGGTAACGATGTTTGTGAAAGAAGTAGAAAACCCACTCTCATTTGGCTTAGTTGTAATGAATAAAGAACAAGAAATTATACGATATATAGAAAAGCCGAGCTGGAATGAGGTAGTTTCTAATATTGTGAATACAGGTATTTATATAATGGAGCCAGAAATCTTTTCTTACATACCATCCATGGGATTTTCGGATTTCAGTCATGATGTGTTTCCGTTATTGGCAAATAAAAATGCTTTATTTGCATATTTATCAGAAGACTATTGGCTAGATATTGGTACACTTGATCAATATCGGCAAGCTCAATTCGATTTGTTGACGAAAAAATTGAAGGTGCCTATTCCATATACAGAAGTATTACCGATGGTGTGGATGGGAGAAGGCGTAACGATAGGAAAAGGGACGAAAATTCATGGCCCTTCTTTTATTGGAGAAGGAGCAATGATTGGTGCGGGGGCTGTAATTGAACCGTACTCTATTATCGGGAAAAATAGTATCGTTTCAAGTTATTCTCATCTCCAAAAAAGCATCATTTTTGCAAACTCTCATATAGGGAAAAATTGTGAGTTGTTAGAAACAACAATAGGAGATCATACAATGGTCGAAGATGATGTTACACTTTTTCAAAAAAGTATTGTAGCGGATCATTGTCATATAGGGAAAAGTACAGTAATTAAACAAAAAGGAAAAATATGGCCATATAAGGAGATAGATAGTCATTCGATAGTGGGTTCTGCCGGTGTTAAAGAGAGTGAAAAGAGTGCAGGATGGTTACAAAAAAGCCGGATTGTAGGAAGGGGTAATGTTGAAATTACTCCTCAATTTATTGTGAAAGTTGCAATGGCTTATGGATCTCTTTTTGCCAAAGGAGAGAGTATATTGATTGGAAGTCAGGAAAATATAGAAACAACTTCCTTTAAAAATTTATTCCTCCATGCCATTCATGGCAGCGGGATTCATACGATGGAATGTAAAGAAATGAATGAGTCGCTTTTTCAGTATGCCATTCACAATTTGCAATGTGCAGGTGGAGTTTTCGTTCAAGTGGAAAGCGAAAGAGGGATTGTTATACAACTGTATGGTAAGGAGGGCTCGTTTTTAACGTATAAGCAGCAAAAAGCGATAGAACAAGTATATATGTCTGAGTCGTTTTATTACGCTTCTGAGAAAGAAATGGGACGAAATAAGCTAGTTCACGTTTCTGTAAAAAATTATGTAGAAGCTGTGTTAGAGCGTATTGATATTGAAACGATACAAAAACAGAAGTTTCATCTTCTTATTAATAAGAGAAATGATATGTTACAACATTTACTTATGCTCTTTCTACAAAGGCTTGGATGCACAGTTACATGGATTTATGCGAGTGAACAAAAAGATCATGTGAAAGCTTTGATGAAATCGAGTAAAGCAAATATGGCGCTTATGTTTTCTGAACACGGAAATCGCTTCGAATTATATGACACTCACAGTAATATTTACCAAGGAACTGATTTTGAAGAAGTAGATATTCCAGATTTATTACTCGAATCAGCAGATAATGTTTACCCGATGTCTTTGAAATTAGGGGAATGTTATCTCCTCTTTTATATGCATAATGAAAAAAACTCTTTTCAATTAAGATGGAAGCGAGATATTTTATATCGAATTGGAAAATTATTCGAATTAATAGCGTTGCAAGGAAAAACATTACTTAGCATAGCAGAGCAATCACCTCCACTGTATCTACTTTATGATGAAGTTGTATGTTCATGGAAGGAAAAAGGGAAAGTAATGAGGAAATTATTGGCCGATATGGAAAGAAAAGAAGAAGGTATATTTGAAGGGATACAGTTCAAATATACAGAAAAAGAGTGGTCTTATATCGTTTCTGATACAAAACAACCAAAAATTTTGGTGTATTCACATGCTAGAAACCCAGTAATAGCAAGGGAAAACATGAAAAATCTTATAGAAAAAATTAGACAATATCAAAAGGTGTAGAATTTTTATTTTAAAAGTGGTATTATAGTATAGTCTGATTTAAGTTATTAGTGACTGGAGGGAAATAAGAATGCGTGTGAATATTACTCTAGCATGTACAGAATGCGGAGATCGTAACTATATCTCAAAGAAAAATAAACGTAACAACGCTGAGCGTATCGAGCTTAAAAAGTATTGCAAGCGTGACAAGAAGTCTACGTTACACCGTGAAACAAAGTAAGCAGTAGGAATATTTTCCTACTGTTTCTTTTTTTTATGCGATTCCTACGTAAAAGTGATACACTATCTTCGTAGAGTAAAGTGTCACTGCAAGGGGGAAAAGTGTGTGAAAGAAGAGAAAATACGTTTACGCAAACAAATAATAGAACACATGAATTCTTTATCTGAAGAACAGTATACAACTTTATCGGAACAAATTGCAGTTTCGGTGTATGGACAAAAAGAGTGGGTTGAAGCTAAAACAATTGGAATCACTCTCTCGATGGAGCATGAAGTGAATACATATCCTATTATCGAAAAAGCTTGGGAAGAAGGAAAGAAAATTGTTGTTCCGAAGTGTAATAAAGGGGCAAGAACGATGTCTTTCCGACAAATTAGTAATTTTAATCAATTAGAAACAGTATATATGAATTTACGTGAACCGATTCCAGCGCTTACGGAAGAAGTGAATGCGTGTGAAATTGATCTTCTTGTCGTACCAGGAGTAGCTTATACACAGCGAGGAGAACGGATTGGATATGGCGGTGGCTACTATGATCGTTATCTCGTGCACTATAAAGGGAAAACGCTGTCATTAGCTTATGATTTTCAAATTGTAAAACATATTCCGGTAGAGCCGTTTGATAAAAATGTAGAAAAAATTATTACAGAAAAAGGAACAATGGTTATAAATGGGCTTGTATAGACAAATAAAAATTGACGAGACTTTTTCTTCTTGATTATAATAAAATATGTGAACGTTTTCTTATTATAATTTTTTTATAGTAAGTGAGCATAGAGGGTGATGAAATGATATCCATTTATGATATTCAGCAATTGCTAAAGAAATTTGGCACGATTATTTATACGGGTGATCGAATCGCTGATTTACAATTAATGCAAGATGAATTGCGTGAATTAAATCAATCACAGCTAATCGATCCACAAGACTATCAAACAGCTTTATTTTTGTTGAAGCAAGAAATTCAAAAAGAGATAAATAAGAATTAGATAAAGGTAGGTACGTAACATGGAAGAGAAATGGTTAGTTGGTGTTGACCTTGGTGGTACAACGATTAAATTAGCGTTTATTAATGTGTACGGTGAAATTTTACATAAGTGGGAAATCCCTACGAATAAAAATGAACAAGGAAAACATATTACACTTGATGTAGCGAAAGCTATTGATAAAAAGTTAGAAGAATTAGGTGAATTAAAAAGCAAGCTAATTGGTATTGGTATGGGAGCTCCTGGTCCAGTACATGTGGCATCTGGAATGATTTATGAAGCGGTTAATTTAGGATGGAAAAACTATCCGTTAAAAGATTTACTAGAAGTAGAAACGGGATTACCTGTTGTTATTGATAATGATGCAAACTTAGCGGCGCTTGGTGAAATGTGGAAAGGTGCTGGTGAAGGAGCAAAAGATTTAATTTGTATGACACTTGGCACTGGTGTTGGTGGTGGTGTTATCGCCAATGGTGAGATTGTACATGGTATAAGCGGTGCTGCTGGTGAGATTGGACATATTACAGTTGTTACAGAGAACGCTTTTCCATGTAATTGCGGGAAGTCGGGTTGCTTAGAAACAGTAGCCTCTGCAACAGGTATTGTGCGTGTTGCTATGCAAAAAATACAAGAGACAGATAAAGAAAGTATTTTACGTTCTATGTTAGCAGAAGAAGGGCTTATTACATCAAAAGATGTGTTTGAAGCGCTTGGACAGGGTGACGAACTAGCAGGTGAAGTAGTGGAAAAAGTAGCTTCTTATTTAGGATTAGCTGTAGCGAACCTTGCTAGTACGTTGAACCCAGAGAAAATCGTAATTGGTGGTGGCGTATCTAAAGCTGGAGATGCACTATTAGAGCCAATTCAACGTTATTTCGAGCAATATGCTTTCTCTCGTGCTGTAAAGAGCACAAAGTTAGCAATTGCAATACTTGGTAATGATGCAGGTGTAATTGGAGGAGCGTGGCTTGTAAAAAAGCACAAATACGAGGCGAAGATGATATAAGTTGTGAATAATAAAAAGAGGAAGGGGCCCCCTTCCTCTTTTTATGCAAGATCTTGTTGGAGAATAAAAATGTAAATGGATTAAGCTGCTGGTGGGTACCCATTATATAGAACAGTCATGATTGTAAACCATCCGAAAACAAGTACGGTTGCAATAGCAAAGCCGCCCGCGAATAAGTTTTTTTCGCGAAGTGTTCTAAGCGTAGCAAATACAGCTAACAGAGTGACTAGCGTAAAAATAATAACAAGGCCCATACAATATCCTCCTCTGTCTACTCATTCCGCAGGATGAGTTTTTAGAATATTTACTCTTTTATATTGTACATGTTTTAAAAATGATTGTCGAGATAACACCCCTTCTTTTCCTAAGAGAAAGAAATGTTGTATCATTAAAAGTAAATTAAATAACTGGAGGAGATTTTCATATGAAATGGATACAAATGCCGTTAGGCCCATTACAAACAAATGCTTATATTTTAACGAATGATCAAAATGAGTGTATTATCTTTGATCCTGGCCATGAAGGAGAAAAACTTGTTACATATTTACAAGAAGCACAGTTAAAACCACTTGCGGTTTTATTAACACATGCTCATTTCGATCATATCGGTGCTGTTGATGCGGTGAGAGACGCTTTTCATATTCCTGTATACGTACATAAAGAAGAAGCGGATTGGTTAGGCGATGCAACTGTGAATGGCTCGCAAATTTTTATGATGAACCGCAGTATTACAGCAAAACCAGCAGATCATATTATTGACGAAGAGGGTACATTAACGATCGGTTCTTTTAGTTTTGAAATTTTTGAGACACCAGGACATTCTCCAGGAAGTATTTCTTATTACAGTAAAGAAGCGAATGCTGTATTTTCTGGAGATGTATTGTTCCAAATGAGTATTGGAAGAACGGATTTACCTGGTGGAAGTTTTGCTGAATTAATTGGAAGTATTGAAGAGAAATTATTTGTATTACCAGATGAAACAGCGGTGCTATGTGGACACGGTCCAGAAACAAGCATTGGTTTTGAAAAAGAAAATAATCCATTTTTACAATAAGGAGTCATTATGGGGATGGAGCTCAATTTAAGAGAATGGATGGGAAAAGAAAAGGATCATTCGATTTCATATAGTACGTATATGAACCTCGTATTATATGCAGAGGAACATGGGTATTATATGAGAGAACGTGAAAAAATTGGAAGACAGGGAGATTTTTTTACGAGTAGCAATGTATCTTCTGTATTTGCGAAGACTTTTGCTAAGTTTTTTATTCGGCTTGTTGAAAAGGGAGAAGTTTCTCCAAATATTTGTGAGATTGGTGGGGGAACAGGAAAGTTTGCCTATGATGTTTTACAAGAATGGAAACAATTATCTCCGGAAACCTTTGTAAATTTAAACTATTCAATTATTGAAGTGAGCCCTTTTCATAGAAGGCTACAACAGGAGAGGCTTTGCTTATTTGATAATGTGTCGTATTATACATCTTATATTGAAATGGGAGAGTCTTTCGAAGGAATTATTTTTTCGAATGAATTATTTGATGCATTTCCTGTTGAGATAGTTGAGAAAAGAAATGGAATTTTGTATGAAGTACGTATCACGTATACAGATGAGGGAAACCTTACAGAAGTATTTAGACCGATAGAGAAAAGAGTCGGTCGTTACTTATTGAAATATAACATTCATATTGCTGAGGGACAGCGTTTTGAAGTGCCTATTGCAATGGAAGAGTATATAGAAGAGATTGCGAAATGGTTTCAGAAAGGTATATGTATTACAGTTGATTATGGATATACAAAAGAAGAATGGATGCATCCTGCACATCGTGAAGGAAGTTTAAGAGGATATTATAAGCACAAGCTAATTCGTAATCCTCTTGCATATCCAGGAGAAATGGACCTTACTACGCATGTTCATTGGGATGAGTTGAAGATGAATTTTGAGCTACAAGGAATTAATACGATATGGCATAGGAAGCAATCAGAGTTTTTGTTAGCAGCAGGAATATTAGATCAGCTTGCTAGCCATCAAGATACCAACCCTTTTTCTGAAACTCAAAAACTAAATAGAGCTATTCGCTCTATGATTTTGAACGGAGGATTAGGTAATGCTTTCGATGTTGTTATACACACGAAAGATATGAAGAATTTACTTTTGAATCAATATTTAACAATATGAAAAAAACAAGACACAGTATTTTCTGTGTCTTGTTTTTTAATACGACTTTTAATTATGTAGCATTATATATTTTCTCTCATGATATATATTTATATTAAAGATATGAGATGAAAAATATAGAATACGCTCTTTTTCTCTGTCTATAGGTCCCTAACCTAATAATACGCGAACGAGTTGAATAATTGTTTCGTTTTCTACTTTGTAGTAAATTTCCAATCCTTTTCTTTCACTAGAAACGATTTTAGCACTTTTTAACTTTGCTAAATGCTGTGAAATTGTAGATTGTGGCATGTTTAAGCCTGTGTACATTGTAGAAACGTTGCTTGGGCCACGTTCAATTAATCCCTTTACAATACATAAGCGAACAGGATGAGCAAGCACTTTCAATAATTCTGCATTGCTTTCATATAGTTCTATTTCTTTTTGAAAGGTTTCTAACATGTTCTTTTCCACCTCCGTGTGAGCTGTTATACCATACTATACATACCAAAAAATCAAAGAAAAGAAAACAGTTGTTGCAGAAAAAAAGTCCTAAAGTAAAGAAATTGTAAGAAAAGAGACCCTGATGTAAATAAAATAGATAAATTTGCACAGTTTTGTAAAATGACATTTTTGGGTGAAAATTTTGATGCGTTTCAAAAATTGAAAGATATAGATATATTCGTAACACAATTTTATCATGATTTTCTTATTCTTTCAAATGAATATACAAAATTTTTAAAATAATATGACAAAGGAATTATAATGTTATATATAGAATATATAACAGGTTAAAAGAAAAGAAGCTGATTATGATTAGCTTCTTTATGGTGATAAAGAAATGTTTGGATGTAACTGATAAATCTTAGAATAATCAAGTCATTAGTCATTTATTCTAGAGTTCATCTTTTATCAACTTTAAAAATCTGTGGTTCCATATATTCTCATAAAAATCAATTGTCTCTTTTGCAGACATAAATGAATTATTCAAAGTAGAGGTTGCTTTCTGTACCATGAAGTTTTCGTATCCTAGTCCGTGGGCAAATTTAATCGTAGCATCCATACAGTATTCTGTTTGGGCGCCGCAAAATTCAATGCGATGTACAGATAATTTTTCTAAAATCTCTTTTAAGTTTGTTTTATAAAATGAATTTGCATGTGTTTTTCTTACAAAGAAATCTTGTTCCTGAACATCTAGATTGGTATGAATATCCCAAGGTTCTTTTTCGGGTACTAAATCATCATCACAATGTTGAACAAAAATGATTGGTTTATTTGATTTTCTGTATGAAGAAATTCTTTTATTTACTTTTGTAAGCAAGTTTTGTAAATCAAATAAATGCTCTCCGCTATAACATACCCCATTTTGTAAATCGATAACGATTAAAATATCTGCACAAGTATCCATTATTTTTACCCCTTTTTTATTTCTTAATATATCAATTAATCCATTACTTGGAAATAGATGATATACTTTTATTTTTTAATGAACTATACAAAAAGAAAAAACATTAAAATGAATATGCTAGACAGCATAAAAAGAAGATATGAAAACTTAATTTCATATCTTCTTTTCTCTCTATGCATTTACCGGTTCTTCTACATAAGAAAGAGCATTTTCAAAATCGGATATTAAATCGTTAACATTTTCAAGGCCGACCGATAAGCGAAGTAATGAATTCGAAATGTCCCTTTCATCACGAGCTTCTTGTGATAAAGCCGCATGTGACATTTTAGCTGGATAGGAAAGAATTGACTCGACGGCTCCTAAACTAACTGCAAAAACAGGTAATTTTACTTTCGATAAAAATTGGCGGAGTGCATCTTCTGACTGCAGAGTAAAAGATAAGACAGCTCCAGCGGATGTCGCTTGAGATTGTTGAATGCTATAGCCAAGATGTGATTGAAATCCAGGGTAATAGACATTTTGAACTTTAGAGTGCTCCTGTAAAAAATGTGCGATTTTGTTGGCACCTGCAGCTGAATGTTCGAGACGTACATGCAATGTTTTAATGCCGCGAAGTACGAGAGAACAATCTTGAGGTCCTAAAATAGCACCAAAAGCATTTTGTAGAAAGCCGAGCTTTTGAGCGAGTTCTTCATCTTTTACGACAGCTAATCCGGCGGTGACATCGCTATGACCAGCAATAAATTTTGTTGCACTATGAAGAACGACATCAGCGCCAAGATCAAGCGGTTTTTGAAATAGTGGTGTCAAAAATGTATTATCTACAAAAGTAAGAGCATCAATTGATTTCGCTAATTCACAAACGGCACGAATATTCGTGACTTTTAATAGCGGATTAGAAGGTGTTTCGATGTAAAAGAGCTTTGTATTCGATTTAATATTTTGCTTCACTTCTTCTAAATTGGTCATATCAACAAATGTATGTGAAACACCGTAACGGGAGAGAACTTCAGTTATAATTCGGTAAGTGCCTCCATATACGTCTTCTGAAATGAGTACGTGATCGCCTTGTGAAAGAAGGAGAAATGCAGTAGAAATTGCTGCAATACCTGATGCAAAGGCGAATCCTTTTGTCCCGCCTTCTAATAAAGCAATGATATCTTCAAGAGCTTCACGTGTCGGATTTCCAGATCGACTATAGTCGTACTTTCCGAAAGCATCTACATCAAACTGATGAAATGTTGATGTGTTATAGATGGGAACGTTAACAGCTCCTGTGTGTGTGTCATGCTTGTATTGATTATGCAGTAAAAGCGTATCTATGGAATAACTCATATTCTTACACCTTCTTTTACAATTTTAATTGCTTGCTTTAAGTCTTGAATTAAATCATTGCTATTTTCGATGCCGACTGAAAAACGGAGAAGACGATTACACACACCACGTGCTGTTCGAACTTCTTCAGGAATATCGGCATGAGTTTGCGTTGCTGGATAAGTCATTAAACTTTCGACGCCGCCAAGACTTTCAGCAAATGTAATTAAGGATAAAGATTGTAAGAAAGGATTAATCCAAGTTTCATCTTGAAGGCGAAATGAAATCATACCACCTCTTCCTGGATAAAATACATCTGTCACACCATCTTCATCATTTAAATAAGCAACAATTGCATGAGCATTTTCTTCATGCTGTTTCATGCGAAGTGCTAAAGTTTTCATGCCTCGAATTAATAGCCATGAATCAAACGGGCTTAAGACAGCACCAGAGGCATTATGATAATGAGCAAGCTCCTCGCAAAGAGATTTCCCTTTCGCAACGACAAGTCCGCTTAGTACATCGTTATGCCCGCCTAAATATTTAGTTGCGCTATGAAGGACGATGTTTGCACCTTCTGTTAATGGTTGCTGTATATAAGGTGTATAGAACGTGTTATCTACAATAAGAAGTAGTCCGTGCCTTTTCGCTACACTTGCTACATTGGCGATATCAGTTACTTGCATTAATGGATTAGTCGGTGTTTCTATGAAAATAGCCTTCGTTTGAGATGTGATTGCTTGCTCAATTTGTTTAATAGATTGTGTATCTACGTATCTACATCGAATATTCCACTTGTCTTCATGTTCGGAAAATAGACGATATGTTCCTCCGTATAAGTCTTCAGATACGATAAGCTCATCTCCGGAACGGAATAGTGAAAGGACAAGGAGGACAGCCGCCATTCCTGAGCTACAGGCATACCCTTGCTCACCGATTTCTAAATCTGCAATTGCCTGTTCTAAAAGACCGCGAGTCGGATTTCCAGTTCTTGAATAGTCAAAGCCAGTAGATTTACCAATTCCTTCGTGACGATAAGCAGTTGAGAAATAAACAGGTGGATTAACAGTTCCTGTTGTAGCTTCGCTACGGTTCCCGATTTGTGCTAGTTTTGTTTCGATTGTTGACATGTGAAAATTCCCCCTTTTTAAAGTGAACGACTAAGTGAATTTAAAATAAAAAAAGCCTTCTAAGAAGAAGGCTTTCGGTTTGAATAGAGTCTTCTTCTCATCTGTCAAATCTTTCACAATTTGCTGGAATTAGCACCTTATTAACGAATGAATGTTAATGGTTGCTGAGGCGTCATAGGGCCAGTCCCTCTACCTCTCTAGATAAGAATGTTCGTATGAAATTTTTATTATGTTTTTAACTTTACAACAAAAGATAATTGAATTGCAACTTTATTTTAAATTATTTTTATTTTTCCGCAAGTGTCATTGACTTTTATTTTTGTGCATGCTAAATTTATTAAAAAATTAACAGACATTGTTAAAAGGGGAACGTATTTCCTTTTAGCTACATAAATAAAATAATAAAGACAAACTCTTATTGAGAGCGGTGGAGGGAAAGGCCCTGTGAAACCCGGCAACCTGCAAACTAAATGTTTGAAACGGTGCTAAAACCTGCAAAACGTGTGTTTTGCATAATAAGAGGAGGAACAATTATGTCCCCCTCTTCAAAGTGAAGAGGGGGTTTTTATATTGATAGAAATGAGGGAGATTCGTGAAATTACTAGATTTATTATCAAAAGGAATTGTAATAGGTGATGGAGCAGTTGGAACTTTATTACATTCGCATGGTTTACAAAGTAGTTTTGAAGAATTGAATTTGTCTGATCCGGACTTAATTATATCGATCCATAAACAATATGTAGCTGCTGGAGCGGATGTTATTCAAACGAATACGTATGGTGCGAATGAAGCGAAACTCCGCATGTATGGTCTAGAAAATCAAGTTGTCCAAATTAATAAAGCGGCAGTGAATATTGCGAAAGCATCGGTAACAGAGCGGAATGCAATTTTAGGGACAATTGGAGGTATGAAACATATTGGTGCTGTTACAACGACTGATATAGAGCGAGAATTTATGTTACTTGAGCAGGCAGGTGCTTTACTAGAAGAACAGGTTGATGGATTACTATTAGAAACTTTTTATGATGAATTTGAATTATTGCATGCCGTTAAAGTATTGCGTAAACAAACGAATATTCCGATTGTTGCTCAGTTAGCGTTACATGAGGCAGGTACGACTCAAAATGGGAATGATGTCAATGAAATATTAAAACAGCTTTTAGATTACGGTGCCAATGTTGTTGGATTGAACTGTCAACTGGGGCCACTTCATATGACGGAAGCTTTCAAAATGATATCGATTCCTCAAAATGGCTATTTATCAGCATATCCGAATGCAGGTCTTCCGAATTATGTGGAGGGGCGTTACGTATATGAGGGAAGTCCAGCATATTTTGAAGAGATGACACCAAAATTTATTGAACAAGGTATTCGTTTATTAGGTGGTTGTTGTGGTACTACCCCGGAACATATTGAAGGAATGAAACGTGCTATTGCAAATGTTGTACCTGTAATAGCAAAGGAGACGATTCAAAGGCCTACAGTGGTCCATACACATGAGAAGCGTTCGAGAGCTCATGTTACTCTCGCAGAGAAGGCAAAGAAACAAACGACAGTTGTAGTGGAATTAGATCCACCGAAAACTTTAGACACGCAGCGATTTTTTGAAGGGGCAAGAGCACTGAAAAGGGCTGGAGCGGATGCTATTACTCTAGCAGATAATTCATTAGCATCTCCTCGCGTTTCGAATATGGCTATGGGTGCATTATTAACGAAGCATGATATTCCGGTATTGACGCATTTAACGTGTAGAGATCATAACGTCATTGGACTGCAGTCTCATTTACTTGGATTATCAGCATTAGGTATGGAGGAAGTGTTAGCTTTAACTGGTGATCCAGCGCGCGTTGGTGATTTTCCAGGTGCAACTTCTGTATATGATTTGTCATCTATAGAGCTAATTAAAATGATTAAAGAGATGAACGACGGTCGCTCTATTTTAGGGAAATCAATTGGTCCGGCAACAAGATTTTCTGTCGGAGGGGCATTCAATCCTCATGTAAGGCATTTAAAAGCAGCGGTAAAACGAATGGAACGAAAAATTGATGCTGGAGCAGAATATTTCTTAACTCAGCCAATTTATGATGTAGCTTTAATTAAAGAAGTATACGAAGCGACAAAGCATTTGGAAGAACCTATCTTTATTGGAATTATGCCGTTAGTAAGTAAGCTGAACGCAGATTTTCTTCATTTTGAAGTGCCAGGTATTACTCTCCCTGAAGAGATAAGACAAAGAATGGATGGACATGAAACGAAAGAGGCAGCCATAGAGGAAGGAATTCGTATTTCACAAGAATTGATCGATGCGGCGATGAAATACTTTAACGGTATTTATCTTATTACACCGTTTTTAAAATATGAAATTACAGAACATCTCGTGAAATATGTGAGAGAAAAGCAAGAAGTGAAAGAAGGTATTAATTGATGAAACGAATAGAAGAGAGATTACAACATGAAATTTTAATATTAGATGGTGCAATGGGAACGATGATTCAGCAAGAAGATCTAACGGCAGAAGATTTCGGAGGAGAAGAATACGAAGGTTGTAATGAATATTTAGTGAAAACAAGACCAGACGTTATTTTAAATATTCATAAAGCCTATATTGAGGCTGGCGCCGATATTATTGAAACGAATACATTTGGCGCGACGAATATTGTATTAAGTGATTATGCATTGTCTCATTTAGATGAAGAGTTAAACGAAAGGGCAGCGTTTTTGGCGAAGCAAGCGGTTAAAGAAAGCGGGAAAGAAGTGTATGTTGCGGGAGCAATGGGACCAACAACGAAAGCAATTAGTGTTACAGGCGGTGTGACTTTTGAAGAGTTAATCGAAGCGTATACAAGGCAAGTGAGAGGGTTATTAAGAGGAGAAGTTGATGTATTGCTCGTTGAGACGAGTCAAGATATGCGTAATGTGAAAGCTGCTTACCTTGGAATTCAATCGGCGTTTGAAGAACTAAACAAAATAGTACCCATTATGATTTCCGGAACAATTGAACCGATGGGAACGACGTTAGCGGGTCAAATGATCGAAGCCTTTTATTTATCGGTAGAGCATATGAAGCCGTTATCGGTTGGATTAAACTGTGCTACTGGTCCGGAATTTATGAGGGAACATATTCGTTCTCTATCTGATTTATCGGAGTGTTATATTTCTTGTTATCCAAATGCTGGTCTTCCTGATGAAGATGGGCATTATCATGAATCTCCGGCGTCACTTGCTGAAAAAGTGAAGCGTTTTGCTGAAGAAGGATGGATTAATATTATTGGTGGTTGTTGTGGCACAACACCAGAACATATAAGTGCAATGAAATTAGCGCTTGCCTCGATTAATCCTCGTGAGCATCATGAAAGGGTTGGACATGGAATTAGTGGGCTAGAAGCGTTACAATACGATGATTCTATGAGGCCTTTATTTGTTGGAGAAAGGACGAATGTAATTGGCTCGCGTAAGTTTAAAAGATTAGTAGCAGAAGGGAAATTTGAAGAGGCTGCTGAAGTGGCAAGAGCGCAAGTGAAGAAAAATGCTCATATTATTGATATTTGTATGGCAGACCCTGATCGTGATGAAATAGAAGATATGGAAAGATTCTTGGCAGAAGTTACGAAAGTGTTAAAAGTACCGATTATGATTGATTCAACAGATGAAAATGTTATGGCGAAAGCTCTTACTTATATTCAAGGAAAAGGTGTTATCAATTCTATTAATTTAGAGGATGGAGAAGAACGTTTTGAAAAAGTGACCCCCCTTCTTCGGAAATACGGTGCTGCGATAGTTGTAGGGACAATTGATGAAGATGGTATGGCAGTTAGTACAGAAAGAAAGATAGAGATTGCTAAAAGAAGCTATGAATTACTAACGAAGAAGTATGGTATACGCCCATCTGATATTATTTTTGATGCGCTTGTGTTTCCTGTAGGAACAGGTGATGAAGAATATATAGGTTCAGCGGCAGCGACTATAGAAGGAATTCGTCTTATTAAAGAAGCGTTACCAGAATGTTTAACGATTCTAGGTGTGAGTAACATATCTTTTGGTTTACCACCAGCTGGACGTGAAGTATTAAACTCTGTCTTTCTATACCATGCAACGAAAGCAGGATTAGATTATGCGATTGTTAACACGGAAAAATTAGAGCGCTATGCGTCAATTCCAGAGGAAGAAAAACGTCTTGCGGATGCATTATTATTTGAAACGACGAAAGAGACGTTAGAAAAATTTACAAACTTTTATCGTGTTGCCAAAAAGAAAGAAGTCGCTACACAAGAAACGCTAACGCTTGATGAACGACTGGCAAACTATATTGTAGAAGGTACGAAGCAAGGACTACAAGAAGATTTAAGTCTCGCGCTTACAGAAGGACGAAAACCTCTGGATATTATTAATGGTCCACTTATGACAGGAATGGATGAGGTGGGGCGATTATTTAATGGTAATGAGCTTATCGTTGCTGAAGTATTGCAAAGTGCTGAAAGTATGAAAGCTGCCGTAAGTTATCTAGAGCCACATATGGAATCTAGTGATAGTGCAAAAAAAGGGAAAGTATTATTAGCGACTGTAAAAGGTGACGTACATGATATTGGGAAAAACCTCGTTGAAATTATTTTATCAAATAACGGATATGAAATTATTAATTTAGGAATTAATGTTCGTTCGGATCGAATTGTTCAAGAAGTACAAGAAAAGAAACCTGATATTATTGGTCTTTCTGGTTTGTTAGTAAAATCAGCGCAACAAATGGTAACGACTGCCGAAGATTTAAAAGCGGCAAATATTGATATTCCAATTGTTGTAGGTGGTGCAGCACTAACGAGGAAATTTACAGATAATCGTATTTCTCCATCTTATAAAGGGCTCGTATGCTATGCAAGTGATGCAATGACAGGTCTTGATATTATTAACAAATTACAAAAAGAAGAAGAACGTGAAAAGATGAAGCAAGATAAAAAGGAACGCCATCTTCATATTGTGAAACAAGAGGAGAAAAAAGTAGAAATTCCAGCAGTTATTGAGCCGTTGCCAAAAGCAGCTGTTATGATACCAGATTCGACGAAACGAGTTGTATTACGGGATATTCCTACCCTTCATCTTGCACCGTTTTTAAATAGACAAATGTTAATTGGACACCACCTTGGGTTAAAAGGAAACGTAAAAAAACTCCTGCAAGAAGGGGATAAAAGAGCGCATGAGCTAAATGATTTAATTGATGAATTATTACAAGAAGGACAATCTTGGTTACGTCCAAAAGCGGTTTATCAATTTTTCCCGGCGCAAAGTGATGGACAAAATATAATTATATACGACCCGGAAGATCACACACGTATCATAGAGCGATTTGAATTTCCGAGACAAGGGAAAGCACCATACCGTACTTTAGGAGATTATATACGCCCTATTGGAGATGAGATGGATTATGTCGCTTTCTTATCTGTTACCGTTGGGGAAGGGGTTCGGGACATTGCTGAAGAGTGGAAGGCGAAGGGTGATTATTTACGCAGTCACGCCATTCAATCGTTAACTCTTGAATTAGCAGAAGGACTTGCTGAAAAAACACATATGCTTATTCGTGACCGCTGGGGCATTCCAGACTCACCTGAACTGACGATGGAAGAACGTTTCCGTACGAAATATAGAGGAATACGCGTGTCATTTGGTTATCCAGCTTGTCCAGAACTTGCTGACCAAGAAAAATTATTTCGCTTAATTCATCCAGAGGAAATAGGTATTACATTAACAGAAGGATTTATGATGGAGCCAGAAGCATCTGTAACGGCTATGGTATTTTCTCACCCTGAGGCAAGATATTTTAGTGTACTATAGTGTAGAAGGGGGAGACGTATGAAAAAAATAGTCTTTACAGGTGGCGGTTCGGCAGGACATGTAACACCTAATTTAGCAATTATTCCACATTTACAAAAGCAGAACTGGGATATCTCTTATATTGGTTCTCATCAAGGGATTGAGAAAACGATTATAGAAAAAGAAGGAATTCCGTACCATAGTATTGCAAGCGGAAAGCTACGTCGTTATTTTGATTTAAAAAATATAAAAGATCCTTTTCTCGTGATGAAGGGTGTTATGGATGCGTACGTAACAATTCGTAAACTAAAACCGGATGTTATTTTTTCCAAAGGTGGTTTCGTATCTGTACCAGTCGTAATTGGAGGATGGTTAAACAGGGTGCCAGTTTTGCTACATGAATCTGATATGACACCTGGACTAGCAAATAAAATTGCGCTCCGTTTTGCCTCGAAAATATTTGTTACATTTGAAGAAGCTGCGAAGCACTTACCGAAAGAGAAAGTATTATATACAGGATCACCAGTACGTGAAGAAGTACTAAGAGGAAATCTTGAAAAAGGTTTAAAGTTTCTAGGGTTTTCCCGTAAGAAATCAGTTATTACTGTTATGGGAGGAAGTTTAGGAGCAAAGAAAATTAATGAAACTGTTCGATCGGCACTTCCAGATCTTCTGAAAAATTATCAAATTGTGCATCTTTGCGGAAAAGGGAATCTTGATGAATCCTTACAAAATAAAGAAGGATATAGACAATTTGAATATGTACATGGAGAGTTGCCGGATATATTAGCAGCAACAGATTTTGTTATTTCACGTGCGGGATCCAATGCGATTTTTGAATTTTTAACAATGCAAAAGCCGATGGTTTTAATTCCGTTATCGAAATTTGCAAGTCGTGGAGATCAAATTTTAAATGCTGAATCTTTTGAAAGACAAGGGTATGCATCGGTATTATATGAAGAGGATGTAACGGTGAACTCGCTTATAAAGCATATAGAAGAGCTATATAGTAATAATGAGACGTATAAAACAGCATTAAAAAAATATAATGGAAAAGAAGCGATTAAAACTATCATTCAACATATTTCAGAGGCATGATTATACAATCATGTCTTTTTTAATAGGATGAAAGATTCCAAGAATTGATATTTTTATGTTACAATAACAAATGGTTAATAGGGAAATTCCAATTGATTAAGCGTGAAAATACGAATGGATTAGGAGTGACTGTGTTGGAGCTAAGCCTCTATGAAAATACTGCACTTATTATATGCTTTGTGTTGTACGTTGGTAGTGTTATTGTTTATATTTCACGGAAATTTTCACAAGAACGAGAGCTTGAAAAATCAGAAATAACAGCTGAACTAGAAATGTTAGCTGATGAAAGTTATAAAAAGCAAAAAATAAAAGAAGACCATGAAGCATCCCATCATTTAAACGCAAATAAGTTCTAAAGATGGGTTTTTTTTTGAAAAAATCCCATTAACGCTAAAAAAGGAGTTTCCCCATACATATTTAAGGAGTGGATATAAATGAAGTTTTATATTGCTTCGGGATTTCAAAATAAACATCTTGTACGTTTCGTTTCAAGCCAGTTGAAAGAAGTGGGATGGCAGCATACATATGATTGGACGAAAAATGAAAGAGCAACCAATAGAGAACAATTGCAAAAGATTGGTGAAGAAGAACAAAAGGCGATACGAGAAGCTGATGTCTTCTTACTCATACTAGAGGGTGGGAATGGAAGTCATACAGAGTTAGGGATGGCAATTGCTTTAGAAAAGAAAATTTATATATATCACAAGGACAATGAATTGCAAACTACGTTTTACCATTTACAAGAAGTTGATGTTTTTGAAGGAGAAATTGAGGGGCTTGTCTCATATATATTGAATAAAGTGGAATGTTAGACGTGGGAATGTAGCCAGAAATATTTCTTGCAAAAAAGAGTGAAGGTTACCATTAGTCTATTTTGGGCACAGTTATTATAAGTAAAGTATATAAAGGAGTTATACATATGAAATTAGAAAATGGATGGGAAACAAGTTTTTTAGAAGTTGTACAAAACAGTGAATTTAAGAAAGATGCAATTCTTAGTCAATTGCTTTTTGCGGATAGTGAAGAAGTAGAAGAGCTTGTTGATGATTACGGTTATGAAGAGATTATTGAACGTGAACATGATGATGAGTTAGCAGGAATTTTAGGAGAAGAACTTTTTAGTGAGATGGAGCGAAACGTATTCTTATCTTCACAGCCAGAAGAAAAACTTATTTCATTCGTAAATGGATTAGGTTTTCATGTGTTAGATTGGATCGTGCTTCTTGAAACAGAATTTGGCATTGATAGCGCAAATTTCACATCGGATGCAGTGAAAATGTTAGAAAAGCGTTTTAGACAGTTCCCATATATAGAAGAGAAGACAATTTTTGATATGACGTTTGGAGAAGCAATGGATGTATTAGAGTCTGTAACAGGTTTGCATTTAAAAGAAAAGATGGGTGTTTAAAAAAAGAACGTGATAGCTTCACGTTCTTTTTTTTTTACATAATAATAATTTTATCATCTAGCTTTGTTTGTCCAGTAAGAAGTGCATTTAAATACTCTACTTTTCGTATGCAAGCTTGTATATGTCTTTCAACCTCTTGTAACTCTGCTTGGTGATGCGTTTCAATTGGATGAATTTGTACGTTGAATTTTTCGAATTGACTACTATATGTTATTTCTGCATAGCCGTTCATAATATCGGTTTCGTTATGAAATAAAAATTGCTTCGTTTCTTCACAGAATGATACATCCTGAAAGCCATATACTTTTAATGCTTCAATTACTTTTTTAATCATTTTTGTATTCATTTTTTAACCCTCTTTACGAAGTTCTACTTATATATTATAACATAAAAAATTACGTAGAAAGCGCTTCCAAGTGTATTTTATTATAAACTTTACGTTTCAATCATAAAAATGAAACAAAGAAAAAATAATTGTAAAGAAGGAAGGACTCTTTTATTGTTTCGTCATATATATAGAGAAATAGTGCAATGAAAGGAAATTTTCCGAGGTGGAGATTGTATTTCCAATTTGAGCGCAGTAAAAGAGGTGAGAATCTTGAACTTTGATATTGTAGGACAAAAAGCATATATAAAAGATGGGCCGCATCGGAACCGAATTGGAACTGTAAAGAAAAATGAAAAACAATTAGAAACCCACTTTGCTATTGTAATTGGGGAACAAAGTATTGCTGTAGAGCTAAAGGATATCGTGTTAGTTGGAGTAGATGTAGGACAATTTCATAAATGGTGCGAGCAAAATGGTTATTTGTAAAAGGACGGGCTTTGAGATAATGAAATATATTTGAGAAAAAGAGAATATGTTATTGTATTCTCTTTTTCCATGTTTAAGGAGTCGGAAATGAAGTATAAAGAACAAGAGTTTACATTGGAGTTAAAAGAGCAACTAGAAGAATACTTAGCGTGATAACTTTCAAAGTAAGATGTATAGAGATGGAATATAATGAAAAAGACGCTAACAGTTTATTATGTTAGCGTCCTTTTTTATTATGAAGCAATTTCCCCAGTTTTTACATCGTCTTGATTGTACGTATCTTGATCTAATTCACCAAGCCATTTACTAGAAATAAGACCAGCTGTCATAGAACCACTTACGTTAAGAGCTGTACGGCCCATATCGATTAATGGCTCAACCGATATAACAAGAGCGACAATGCCGATTGGTAAGTTCATTGTAGATAGTACGATTAACGCTGCGAATGTTGCACCGCCACCAACGCCGGCAACACCGAATGAGCTAATAGCAACGACAGCGATTAAAGTTAAAATAAATTGTGGTTGTAATGGATCAATTCCTACAGTTGGAGCGACCATCATTGCAAGCATTGCTGGATAAATACCTGCGCAACCGTTTTGACCGATAGATACCCCGAATGAAGCTGCAAAGTTTGCGATACCCTCGGAAATACCAAGTTTTTCTTTTTGAGCTTCAATGTTTAATGGCATTGCACCAGCGCTAGAGCGAGAAGTGAAGGCAAATGTTAATACCGGGAACACCTTTTTCAAATATTGAATTGGATTTAAACCAGATAGAGCAATTAATAATAAGTGAATAACGAACATTACGATAAGTGCTACGTAAGACGCTAACACGAAGTTACCAAGTTTTAAAATAGCGTTAATATCGCTACCAGCAACTGTCTTTGCCATAAGAGCTAATACGCCGTATGGAGTAAGACGTAAAATTAATGTTACCATGCGCATTACGATTGCATACACAGCATCAAGCATCTTCTTAAATAGCTCTGCTTGTTCTGGATATTTTCGTTTTACACCGATAAAGGCGATACCGATAAAGGCTGCAAATATTACAACAGAAATTGTTGATGTTGGCCGAGCGCCTGTTAAATCAAGAAACGGATTTGTAGGCAACAATTCTAATAATTTGTCTGGAATTGTTGTCTTTTCGATAGAAGTAAATCTTTCTTCAACTAGCTTCAGACGAGCAGATTCTGCATCACCTTGTTGTAAACCTGTTGCTGATACATCAAATCCTGCGCTTGCAGCTATACCGACAGCTGCGGCAATTCCTGTAGTAAGAATTAAAATTCCGATAATAAGACCACTGATTTTACCAAGATTTTTCGTTAACTGTAATTTTGTAAATGCTGAAATAATAGATACTAAAATAAGTGGCATAACAATCATTTGAAGTAATTTTACATAACCGTTACCAATTAAACTAAACCAGTTATTTGATTCGATAATTACTTTAGAAGTAGGCTCATAAATAAATTGTAATGTGAGACCGAATATAATTCCGACTCCTAAAGCAGTAAATACACGTTTATTAAAAGATACATGCTTACGTTGCATATAATATAATACGCCAACTAAAATGAGCATGACGGCAACGTTAATTCCGACAAGCAGTGTATTCATGGTAATTCCCCCTAATTCCAATGTGTTATATAGAATATAAGGTAACAAAACCTATAAGTCAACTAGGAAATCGCGGAATTTAAAAAAAGATGGCAAATTGCCATCTTTTAATGTCCAGCTCCAGGGACAAGTAAAAATGTTGTGTACCATGTAAATCCGATGAAGAAAACGGTTAAATATGCCCCGAATACGTATATATACATACGCTCTGTTAATTTTAAATAGCTTAAAAGTACGAAGAAACCTGTTTGTCCTAAAAATAGTAGTGCTGCTGAATTCATATCCCCTACGTAAAACATAACCGAGAAAATTCCAGTCCAAAAGCCGAGAACGCGAAACATGCGCTCCATGCCATCTCCCTCCTTTTCTAAAAAAAGTAAAACCTCTTTTCATTATAGTTTATTTTTCTAACTATTGTAAATATTCATTCACATAAAAGAAAGAAGCCAATTATAATATTGACTTCTTCTTAGTTGAAAAACTAAATTTGAACTTTATAGTTACAAGATTTGCATCCATCTAGTAGACTATCGTTTCGTGTTAATTCCACGTTCGGGAATAGGATTTCAAAAATCCCTTTCATCATATCTCCGTGCATATTACAAATTTCAGTCGGATGATGTGCAGCAACTTCTTTAAACGGACAATTGTGTACATCATAGAAAATTTTTGTGCCATCCGTACTTATTTCAAAAGCAGGAGATAAACCAGCTGTTGAGAATGCTTCTTTTGCGATTTGCATTTTTTGTTCTATCGTCAATGCTTCTGCACTTACATTTAAGCGATGCATATGTTGTTGCATTAATTCTTTGCCGAATTGTTTCCCTGTTTCATATAGCGCTTTTTCACCAGCGCTACCTAAGCTTAGCAGTGAATTAAATGCTATCTGCGCTAATAATTGATAATCGCGAAATGGGAATTGTAACTGGATGACATCTTGAGACAAGACGTATAGTCTGCTTGGTCTGCCGCCTTTCCCAGTTTTTTTTGTTTCTGATTTGAGCATATTAACATCTTCTAATTTAGATAAATGTAAACGCGCTACGTTTGGATGAATGTTAAACTCATCTGCAATTTCTTGTACAGTTACGTAATTATGCTTTTGAGAAATATATTTATAAATGTAATAACGAGTAGGGTCAGATAACACACCTGTAATTTTTAAAGCTTGTTCCATTAGGATCTCCACCTTTATCACTTTATCCAAGATATTAACATTATAATACAGATAAACTTCTATATAGGTAATTTCAGACAATAGTTCGGAAATTGTTCATAAATTCACAAACATATTTTTCCTTTTTCTCTTAGTGAAAATACAAAATTCTTAATTTTTCTTGTGCATTTTTTCATGATATATACATAGTGAGGAGGGAAACTTGATGAATAGTGTCGAGCTTTTTGCAAATATGATTATGAAAGAAGCTTGTAGGGTGCAAGCATCAGACTTACATATTGTGCCCAGGCAGAAGGATGTGGCGATTCAATTACGTATAGGGAAAGATTTAATTACGAAACGGTGTATTGAAAAGGAATTTGGAGAAAAGCTTGTTTCGCACTTTAAGTTTTTAGCATCAATGGATATAGGAGAGAGGAGAAAGCCTCAAAATGGTTCATTATATTTGCAAATTGATGGATCAGAAGTGTATTTACGCCTTTCAACCCTTCCAACAGTATATCAAGAAAGTCTAGTTATTCGCCTCCATTTACAAGCATCTGTTCAGCCGTTGTCTCATCTTTCGTTATTTCCAAGTACAGCGGAAAAATTACTCTCTTTTTTAAAGCATCCGCATGGGTTACTCGTATTTACTGGGCCGACTGGTTCTGGAAAAACAACAACAATGTATGCGTTATTAGAAGTAGCTAGAAAATGGCAAACACGTCGCATCGTTACACTTGAAGATCCAGTTGAGAGAAGAAAAGACGGTTTATTACAAATTCAAATAAATGAAAAAGCTGGTATCACATATGAAACGGGATTAAAGGCTATTTTGCGTCACGATCCAGATATTATTTTAGTTGGCGAAATTCGTGATGAAGAAACAGCAAAAGTAGCTGTAAGAGCCAGTCTGACGGGACATTTAGTGATGACAACCTTGCATACAAATGATGCGAAAGGAGCGATACTACGATTTATGGATTATGGTATTACAAGGCAAGAAATTGAACAATCATTATTAGCTGTAGCTGCTCAGCGACTCGTTGAATTAAAATGTCCATTTTGCAGAGGGAAATGTTCAACTTTATGTAAATCAATGAGGCAAGTAAGGCAGGCGAGCATTTATGAACTGTTATATGGATACGAATTAAAACAAGCGATTAAAGAAGCAAGTGGAGAACATGTTACGTATCACTATGAAACGTTGGAATCGTCGGTGCGAAAAGGGTATGCTTTAGGCTTTTTAGAAGAAGATGTATACGTTTAAGGGAAAATAGAGTTTAAGTGATCAAGTATCATTATGGAAAAGATTAAGTGATTTATTAGAGAAAGGTTACTCACTTTTGCAGGCACTAGAATTTTTGCAGTTTCAACTACCATTAGGGAAGAAATTACAGTTACAGCGTATGATCGAGGGATTGAAAAATGGACAAAGTTTGCACGCTTCTTTTCACCAATTAATGTTTCATCCAGAGGTGCTAAGTTATTTGTTTTATGCAGAGCGACACGGTGACATTTCTTTTGCTTTGCAACAAGGGAGCGTACTTCTTTACAAGAAAGATAAATATAGGAAAGATATGATGAAAGTGATGCGATATCCTATGTTTTTATCATTTTTTTTAATGATTATGCTTTCTGTTTTTAACCTCATTTTATTGCCTCAGTTTGAAATGATGTATAGTTCTTTACGTTCTACAGCATCACCACTTACGGAGCAAATTTTAGTTGCAATTAAATTATTACCTTACTTCATTTATATCATTTTTCTTATCGTTATAACGGGATTTAGTTTATATATTTTTTATTTCCGAAAACTTCCGCCTACTCAAAAGGTAAAGATTATGATCCGTATTCCCCTTATGAAAACCTTACTTATTTTAAAGCATTCGCATTATTTTTCCGCTCAATTAAGTGGTTTATTACACGGTGGATTGTCGGTACACGAAGCATTAACAATAATGATGAAGCAAAAGTATCATCCGTTCTTTCAGTATGAAGCAGCCCGAATTGAGCGGCAATTAATTGCAGGAGAACCGTTACAATCTATTATTGATAAAAGCGGTTATTACGAGAAAGAACTTTCTTATATCATTACGCATGGACAAGCAAACGGTAATTTAGCAAATGAGCTTGGTGATTACAGTGAGCTCATTATTGAAAAGGTAGAACAAAAAATTAAACGTATGTTGTTTGTGATTCAACCCATTTTATTTACATGTCTTGGGGTTATAGTCATTTTGATGTACTTAGCGATGATTATGCCGATGTTTCAAATGATGAATTCTATTTAGGGGGCATTTACATGCAGAATGAGGAGGGTTTTACTCTTTTAGAAATGTTATTAGTTATGGTTGTCATAACTGTATTATTACTATTAATTATTCCAAATGTAGTTACACAGCGCTCATCCGTCCAAGGAAAAGGATGTGCAGCCTATGTGAAATCTATAGAAGCACAAATACAAGCATATCACTTGCAACATAATAAGATTCCATCAATAGAGGAACTTGAAACAGGAAAGTATATTACTTCTAAAACTTGCCCGAAAGGTGAACCAATCCATATTTCCGATGATGGTACGGTATCAGCTGGGAAATCGTGAAGCAAAAAGGTTTTACACTTTTAGAAATGCTACTTGTCTTATTTGCTATTTCTGTACTGAGTGTTGTTACGCATTTTAACGTTACTTCATTACATGAAAAGCAAAAAGTTGAGCAGCTTTTGAAACAGTTTTCAAATGATATTTTATATATGCAGCAGTTAGCGATTAAGCGTCAAAAACATTATACGTTACGCTGGCTTAAAGAAAAACATATGTATTATATCTCGGAATCGGAGACCGGATTTTTAATTGCTAAGAGAGAATATGATAAAGATTTCCAAATTGATCTGCATACCTTTCCAAATCCAATGACATATAATCCGAGTGGAAATATTAATAGAGGTGGTACGATTTTACTTTCTTATCGGGGGTATAAATATGAGATTGTATTTCAGCTTGGAAGAGGGAGATTTACGTATCGTGAAGTGTCAAAAAGGATCAGTAATGGTTGAAATGGTTGTAGCGTTAAGTTTAATAATGATGGCGGTATCGTTATTGCTCCCGCAAACATTATTAATTATGCAAGAAAGAAAAAATATAAAAATGAGCTATAAAGCATTAATATTATTAAAAAAAGAAGCGGCCGTATTTATGTATGAGAATGAGGAAAAGCGAGTAAAAGAGCAAGTCATAAAAGGAATTGTATATTACACATATTGGAGAGGAGATGAAGTTTGTACGATGTGGAAAGATATGAGAGGAAAAGCGATGGAGCAATGCCTTTATGCAAAGGAAAAATAAAAAAGAAGCGGGATTTACATTAATAGAAATGATTGCATGTTTGTTGCTTTTATCAATGTTCTTTTTACTTTTACCACGTCTTCATATTATGGGGATAGAAAATACACATTCAAAAGGATTAAATGACTGGGAGTGGGATGTGTTTTTAGGACAAATGCAATTAGAGTTTCGTGAAGTATCAAGTGGGAGGAAGATAGCACTAGAAAATGGTGGGAATATTTTGCGCTTCCAACTTCGTAATGGTGATCAGGTGACGTATGAAAAGGTGAATAGTAATTTAATAAGAAAAGTAAATATACGCGGAAGGGAATTTATATTACAAAGGATTGAAGCGATTTCGTATAAATTAACACCTCATTTGTTATATATATATGTGAAAGATATAAGTGGTGAAATATATGAAGGCGTGGCTGTGCGCTATAGTGAAATTGAGATAGAAACATGAGAAAACAAGATGGATTTGCAATGCCAGGAACAATTATTTTTCTTATTTTATTCATTTCTTTTTTGATGTACGAAACGAATATGTTACTTTCGGATAAAAAATTTTATTCTGAAATAGAATAAAGTTTTTTCATGGAGGAACTTGTTGATCGAGCTATTTCAGATATAAAAAGAGACTTACAGCAAAAAGAAAAAGAGGATGTTTTTTTATTTCAGTATGAAAGAGGAGAAGTGAGTGGAAAGTACGTCTTTGCAAATGATGGTATTATCATTTCGTTGCAATGTGTTACAAAAAAGAGAGTTTTCTACACAGTGAGCTTTCGCTATAGGAAACAGGATAATAAAATATTGGATTGGGTAGAAGGATAATGTGTAAAATAAGCGGGAGAAAACCATTAATTCCCATTGTGGAGTGAGTCAATTTCTTTGTGGAAAGGGATAAAAAGGATGAATAAAAGTTTGAATTTTCTCAAAAAGATAAAGGTTGAAAGAATATGATATATTCATGCTATCCAAACATTTTTTCTAGGGAGATTAGGAAATGACAAATAACAATCAAATAGGTGAAAATAAGGAACAAACTATTTTTGATCATAAAGGAAATACGATTATGACAGAGGATAGGGAAATACAAATTATTTCAAAATTCGAAGAACCTCTTATTGTCGTATTAGCAAATGTATTAAGTGATGAAGAGTGCGATGAATTGATTGAATTGTCTAAAGATAATATGAAACGTTCTAAAGTTGGTTCATCACGTGATGTAAATGATATTCGAACAAGTAGTGGTGCATTTTTGGAAGAGAATGAACTTACTTCGAAGGTTGAAAAACGAATTTCATCTATCACGAATGTTCCTGTAGCGCATGGAGAAGGATTGCACATTTTAAATTATGAAGTGGATCAAGAATATAAAGCGCACTATGATTATTTTGCAGAACATAGCAGGTCAGCTGCTAATAATCGTATAAGTACTCTTGTGATGTACTTAAATGATGTAGAAGAAGGCGGGGAAACATTCTTTCCGAAATTAAATCTTTCTGTACACCCTAGAAAGGGAATGGCAGTATACTTTGAGTATTTTTATCAAGATCAATCACTAAATGAGCTTACGTTACATGGAGGAGCACCTGTAACGAAAGGTGAGAAATGGATTGCAACGCAGTGGGTGAGAAGAGGTACTTATAAGTAAAAGTGAGCCAGCTTGTTTGATTGCGAGAAAATAGTGAGTATGTTACGTTTTGTTCTTCATAGCATAAGAAGAACAAAACGTTTTTTTATTAAATAAAGTAACATCTTTCGTTATAATAACAAATAATAACGGATGGTTGAGAGGAACGAAAATGAAATCTATATACATAACCGGCTATATGGGAGCTGGGAAAACAACAATTGGAAAAGCGTTAAGTAAAGAACTTTATATGGAAGTTGTAGATACAGATCAAAAAATCGAAGAGCAGAAAGAGAAAGCGATTCGGAATATTTTTGCAGAAGAAGGCGAAATGGTTTTTCGGGAATATGAAAGTGAAATGTTACGTTCACTACCGGTTCAGAATGTAATTATTACAACTGGTGGAGGGATTATTGAACGAGAGGAAAATCGAAAGTGGATGAGGGAAAATGGAACTGTTGTGTATTTATATTGTGATCCACATGTAATTGCAGACAGGCTTCGTGAAGATACGACACGTCCACTATTTCAGAAGAAAGATATAGATGAATTTGTAACGAAATTTGAATTGCGCCGAGCTTATTATGAAGAGGCTGATATTCATATCGATACGACAAATAAGTCGGTAAAGCAGATTATGAATGAATTAAAGCAAAAGATTAATGAATAAAAAAGTGGACATACTAATCAAGTAGAGGTGATGATAATATGTCTACTAATGATTATGTACGCTTTGTGACACAGCAATTTGTGTCATATATGGATGCTCCAAAAGAGGATCGAAAACAACAGAAACAACAACGTCGTGCGGAGAAAGAGCCATTCTTAAATAAATGGTTTGGTGTTATGCCACTGAGCGCTACTTTGTTTTATCGAAATGTAAAAAATAAAAGAAAAAAATCAAGCTAACTTTTTGGTAGTATGTCTAGCAAAATAAAGATCCCCTAGTGCAACAAGCTGCTAGGGGATCTTTATTTATTGTTGCACAGATTCTTTTTCTTCAGTAACCGCATGTATCTTATTATTTACCCATACAAACCCTATTCCGATACAAATAGAAATCCCCCAGCCAACAGCGGTCATAATAGCTCTCATTTCACCATATCCATCTACACCGAAAACAGAGATGAAATAGATTTTCAAGAAGCTTTTTAATATAAATTGAAGACCGAAAAATAGTGTTAAATATTGCAGTGCTGGATATATACGACTATCACGATAAAGTTCACGACTTTTATCACGATCATGACCTTGCAGTGCTGAAATGTCCGCTGCGAAATATAACATGAGTGGCTTTTTTATAAAGATTGTACATATAACGATGCAGCCAAGTACGATATGATAATATGCATCATTCCATAGCATTCGTTCCGCTGATCCAGATATTAAGTCTACCGTTGTATTAGAAATGAGTGTAATTAAAATAAAGAACCCTGTAACGTTAAACTGTTTTTCTTTTTTAAAGGTATACAGTGTATAAATAATTCCCGGAACAGAGGAAATTAACATTGCGTAATAAGGATCGATATAAGGCTTTGCAAATTTCCAAATGAGGAATGGGAATACGAGATAAAAGACAAGATCTAATATAGCTTTTTTATTTTGATTCATACAAATCCTCCTTAAGTCATACATATATTTTATAATATAATTTCTGAAAATTGTATAAGGTTTAATAAAAAAAAGAAAAGTAGATGATTAGTAGATTAAAAAAATTGTCCCTAGCGTAGTAAGTTTTTTTAGTGTACAATAAAGGAAACGCTTTCATTTTTGGTTTGTTCACAAAATGGACGGAAAATCACATATTTACTATTGATATGTTGCTTTATAATGAAACTAATTAAATATACATGCATACAATATTGTGAAATAAATAACATAAATAATCTATATAAATGTAAACGTTATCAAAGAGAGAGGTGGAGACAATGAGTAAATTTTTCTTCAATCATAATCCAGCAACATTAGAGGATGGAAGACTTGTTAAGTATGCTGAAACTATTTATGGAGAAGGTGGCCGTTCTGTATTAGAAAATTTAATGGTGAAGGCATCTATCAGATTGCGTGATCGTTATCCAAATAAATCTGACGAACAGATCTCGAACCTCGTAAATCAAGGCATCCATGATATGTTTCAAAAATACGTGAATGAGTAAGAGCAGCTAATGGCTGCTCTTATTTTTTTGTATAAGGATTGTGCTTTTAGCTGAAAATAAAGGTGCATTTTGAAGTGTGTAAAAAGGAGGGAAAAAGATGAGCAATGGAATTGGTCGTTCAAAAGAAAATCTTCCAACTGATGCAAATCATGTAAGCGCGAAGGATCGTGCATATCAAAAACGTATGACAGAGAAAAAACAACAAGAGCGTAATGACGATAGAGAATAGGATGGAAAAACATCTTAAAGAAAGCTCCTTCAACAGTTGAAGGAGCTTTCTTTAAGATAGAAAATGATTTGCGGTAACATAAAAGAGACCGCCGTTTATAATTTGTATTGTAATGCGTGGTTCGTATTGTTCTTGTAATGCTTGCTTTTCAATTTCATAGCTTTCTGGAAGTTCATCGCTATCTTCGTAAAAGCGATTTAAAAGGTCTAAATCGTGATTCCAACGCACTCTCGCTTCTTTTGCCCACGTGTGGTCATCTTCAGCGATTATACTTTTTAAAGCATCCTCTATACGTTGTAAGCCACTTTGTGGCTTAATGATAGGTGAGAGCGTAAAACAAAAATCAGGTATTTTCGGTGTGAGTTTGATCTCTGCTAAAGTGTCATGAAAGTTTGCAATCATTGTCCCGGAAATAAGATGAATACCGATGGAATGAAGTATGTCTTTTTTTCGATCGCATTGATAAGATACTTTTATATTTACACCAAGCCAAGGATGAAGGGGGGTATGAGTTGCCCCGCTATGTTTCACTTCCTCATATAAACGTATATATGAGCCTAGTTCTTTTGTCGTTTCAAATATTTGATGCAAACGTGGTGAACCGTAATGAATAAGTTCACCGTCGTTTTCTTCGTTTTCTGGATTTGTAATAAGAGTAAGGCGCATCGGGTTCGGAACGCCTCCTGTTTTTTCAAGATAGTGCCAATAGAAAGGGCGGTTCATTAATAATTTATCCATTTCAATTGTTAACTGCACGTCTAATAGGTGGGGGGAACGTTCTAAAATTTCGCAGTTATTCGCCTCAAAAAAGTTGTATAAGTAATTATGAATTTCATTTTGCTGCATAGTCCTGCACCTCTGCTTCATTGCGCTTCGCAAAATCGATAATAGATGTTAAATTTTCCATCTTGATTCGAATTTCACCTTCGCTTTTTGACTGAGCGAAAATTTCTTGAATATGCGCATCAATATTTTTCATGTTGATTCTCGTTAAAATTTCATCGAGTTCACCGATTACACGTTCAAATAAATTAATTTTTTCATATAGTAGTTTTAAAATGTGCTCTTCAACAGTATGCTTTGTTGCTAAGTTATAAATATGAACATCATTTTTTTGTCCAAGGCGGTGAATACGTCCAATCCTTTGCTCAAGTCGCATTGGATTCCACGGTAAGTCGTAATTAATCATATGGCTACAAAATTGTAAGTTAATTCCTTCACCACCAGCTTCGGTCGCAATTAATACTTGGGCATGAGTTTGGAAAAGCTCCTTCATCCAATCTTTTTTTCCGCGCTTAAATCCACCGCGAAATGGGACAGAGGAAATGCCATGTTGTTGTAAGAACCATTGTAAATACATTTGTGAAGCTCTATATTCAGTGAAAATAATGACTTTATCGTCAATTTCTTTTATAAGCTCTAGTGCTTTATTTGCTTTGGAGTTGAACGGAATATGATTAACTTTATCCATAAGCACATCAATATGTGGGTCCTTTATGTAATGCTCATTTTCTTTCTGCCGTTTTTCTACATGTTTTTTTAATGAATAGTAAACAGCTTCACGACTACTACATGCTTCCCGTTTTAAAGTTAAGGATGAGAAAGCAGATGTGAAGGCATTTTGTCCACGCCAATTTTCAATTTCATTATACAAAGCTTGTTCTTCTTCATTAAATTCAATGAAGATTGTTCGTACATGCCTCTTCGGCCAATCAATTCCAGTGTTATGGCGTCTATTTCGAACCATTACTTTATTGATAAGAGCTTTTAAATCTTCATCGGATTCAGTGGAACGATTTTTGGAAGCATAATATTCTTCAAAATTAGATTGATTGCCTAAATGACCTGGTTTTAATAAAGAAACGAGGTTGAAGATTTCATCAATTTTATTTTGAACAGGAGTTGCAGTTAGTAATAAACAAAACTTCTTTTTTAATCGCTGTGCAAATTCATAGTTTTTTGTTTTATTATTTTTTAGTTTATGTGCTTCATCGATAATAATAAGGTCATACTCTAGGTTTAAAACGATATCGCGATGCGGTGAACGTTTCGCAGTATCAATTGATGAAACGATGACATCAGCTTGTTCCCAAGAATAACTTTTCTTTTGAGCGACCGCAGGAATAAAAAATTTTGTGTTTAGTTCATACGCCCACTGAGATACGAGAGAAGCTGGAACGAGAATGAGTACCTTTTTTACAAGTCCTCGAACCATATATTCTTTTAAAATAAGTCCAGCTTCAATCGTTTTTCCAAGTCCAACTTCATCTGCTAGAATCGCTTTACCATTCATTTGTTCAATGACATTTTGAGCAACCTCTAATTGATGTGGAAGCGGCGTGAAATGTGATAAATGTTTCGGTGCTTGCAATCCATCAAAAGTAGGGACGAGTAATGATTTCTCTGTTTTATAAGCTAAATGATATAAATCCCAATTTGTCCAAGGACCATCTTCATCAATTCTTTTTAAAAAATTGTTTTGCCACGTTCGATCTACGGAAATATCGACATTCATTAAGACTCCCCCACCTTTTATAAACTAAAGTGATTATTTAAAAAATCTTTATTACAAGCCTCGTAATAAGGCACTATCACAATTACTAAAAGTTAAAGAATAAGCAATGATAAAGTGAAACTTTAATCATTGGGGGTTTTGTCCATCCCAAAATGATTATTAGCCTTCACCAATCGGGCAGTTATCTCCCACCTAACTTCCTCGCATTCGCTGAATTTTGAAGTGGGAGTTTTACTGCCCGTTAATGCGGGATAAAGGGCTAAATTTCAAAAGTTGTATTTAATAAGATTAAGAATAAAAAATTCTAAATTATTTTTTATGCTAGAATATTGATGAAATATAGCGAATGATGTTAGGATAATGGTGTGAAATGTGTGGAATCTTTCGTATTTTATCCAAGAAAGTAACTTTTTATTTACGCTTTCATAAAAAAATATACTGAGATTCCGTATAACCTTATCTTTTCAGAATGAAAATGTTTAGATATGGGAAGCAACTTTTATTGATTTGTCAGAGCATAAGGGGGAAAGAGCATGATTACATTACAACGTACACCGTTATTTGATGTATACGCGAAGTATGGTGGGAAAACAATCGACTTCGGTGGTTGGGAATTACCAGTTCAATTTTCAAGCATTAAAGAAGAGCATGAAGCTGTACGTACAGAAGCAGGTTTGTTCGATGTATCTCATATGGGAGAAGTAGAGGTAAAGGGTGTAGATAGTTTAGCATTTTTACAACGTGTTGTTACAAATGACGTTTCTACCTTAAAGGTAGGAGGCGCACAATATACAGCTATGTGCTATGAAAATGGTGGCACAGTAGATGATTTATTAATCTACAAACGTGGTGAAGAAGACTATTTATTAGTAATCAATGCATCAAATATCGAGAAAGATTACGAATGGTTAGCAAGTCATGTAATAGGCGATGCAAAGGTAGTCAATGTTTCTAGTGAAATTGCGCAACTTGCAATTCAAGGACCAAAAGCACAAGACATTTTACAAAAAGTTGTGTCAGAAGATTTGAAAGAAATTAAGTTCTTTAAATTTAAAAACGATATTCTTGTAGATGGAATTCCTGCACTTGTATCTCGTACAGGTTATACAGGTGAAGATGGATTCGAAATTTACTGTAAGAGTGAAGATGCTGCAAAACTTTGGGTGAAACTTCTTGAAGTTGGAGAAGAAGAGGGGTTAAAACCATGTGGCTTAGGTGCTCGTGATACACTTCGCTTCGAAGCAACACTTCCGTTATACGGACAAGAGTTATCAAAAGATATTACACCGATTGAAGCGGGAATTGGCTTTGCGGTAAAACCAAATAAAGAAGCAGATTTCTTTGGAAAAGAAACGTTAAAAGAGCAAAAAGAAAACGGTGCATCTCGTAAATTAGTCGGCATCGAAGTAATCGAACGCGGTATTCCTCGTACGCATTACCCTGTATTTATAGGAGAAGAAAAAATCGGGGAAGTAACGAGTGGTACACAATCTCCAACGTTAAAGAAAAGCATTGGTTTAGCACTAATTGATGTAAAATACGCAGCAGTTGATACAGAAGTAGAAATTGAAATTCGTAATAAACGCGTCAAAGCAGTAGTTGTTCCAACACCATTTTATAAACGTTCAAAGTAACGGGGAGAGGGGTAGATTTCATGTTGCATCGTTATCTTCCAATGACAGAAGAAGACAAAAAAGAAATGTTACAAACAATCGGTGTTCAAACGATTGATGAATTATTCTCTGATATTCCAGAGAGTATTCGTTTTAAAGGGGATTTAAAAATTAAAGAAGCAAAATCAGAGCCAGAGCTTTTAAAAGAGCTATCTCAAATGGCTAGCAAAAATGCGAACTTAAAAGAATATGCTTCTTTCTTAGGAGCAGGTGTATACGATCATTACGCTCCAGTAATTGTTGATCATGTTATTTCTCGTTCAGAATTTTATACAGCTTACACACCATACCAACCAGAAATTTCACAAGGGGAATTACAAGCAATTTTTGAATTTCAAACAATGATTTGTGAATTAACAGGAATGGACGTAGCAAACTCTTCTATGTATGACGGAGGTACAGCTTTGGCTGAAGCGGCAATGCTAGCGGCTGGTCATACTCGCAAAAAGAAAATTCTT
Source organism: Bacillus cereus group sp. BfR-BA-01316 (assembly GCF_022664195.1). Classification (NCBI taxonomy): domain Bacteria; kingdom Bacillati; phylum Bacillota; class Bacilli; order Caryophanales; family Bacillaceae; genus Bacillus; species Bacillus cereus group sp. BfR-BA-01316. Next base: position 88,663 of record NZ_JAKUGX010000002.1, on the reverse strand, counting down.
GTGTCTAATGCAGTTCATCCAGAATCAAGAGCAGTACTTGAAACATATGCAAAAGGTCAAAATCTTGAAGTTGTTGAAATTGATCATAAAAACGGTGTAACAGATTTAGATGTATTACAAAGTGAAGTAGATGATACAGTTGCTTGCGTAATCGTTCAATATCCAAACTTCTTCGGACAAGTGGAAAAGTTAGCTGATATCGAAAAAATCGTTCATCAACAAAAATCATTATTTATCGTTTCTTCAAATCCATTATCATTAGGCGCATTAACACCGCCAGGAAAATTTGGCGCTGATATTGTAATCGGTGATGCACAACCATTTGGTATCCCAACGCAGTTTGGTGGACCTCATTGTGGTTACTTTGCAACAACGAAAGCATTTATGCGTAAAATTCCAGGACGTCTTGTCGGACAAACTGTAGATTCAGATGGTAAACGTGGATTTGTATTAACGTTACAAGCACGTGAACAGCATATTCGCCGTGATAAAGCGACGTCTAACATTTGTTCAAACCAAGCGTTAAATGCATTAGCAGCATCAGTTGCAATGACTGCACTTGGAAAACAAGGTGTGAAAGATATGGCACGTCAAAATATTTCTAAAGCACAATATGCAAAACGTCAATTCGAAGCGAAAGGCTTCACTGTAACGTTCACTGGACCATTCTTTAATGAATTTGTTGTAGATTGCAAACGTCCAGTTAAAGAAATAAATGATGTATTAATACAAAAGAATATTATCGGTGGTTACGACCTAGGCCGTGATTATAAAGAGCATGAAAATCATATGCTTGTAGCAGTAACAGAGCTTCGTACAAAAGAAGAAATTGACACACTTGTAAACGAAATGGGGGCTATCCAATGAAGAACCAAGACCAAGCACTTATTTTTGAAGTGACTAAAGAAGGACGCGTAGGATATAGCTTACCCAAATTAGATGTAGAAGAAGTAAAATTAGAAGATGTATTTGAGAGCGATTATATTCGCGTTGAAGATGCAGAGCTTCCAGAAGTATCTGAACTTGATATTATGCGCCATTACACAGCGCTTTCAAACCGTAACCACGGCGTGGATTCTGGATTCTACCCACTTGGATCTTGTACGATGAAATATAATCCGAAAATTAATGAAAACGTAGCTCGCTTCGCAGGCTTTGCAAATATTCATCCACTTCAAGATGAAAAAACAGTGCAAGGTGCAATGGAATTAATGTACGATTTACAAGAACATTTAATTGAAATTACAGGTATGGATACTGTTACATTACAACCAGCAGCTGGTGCACACGGAGAATGGACAGGTTTAATGTTAATTCGTGCATACCATGAAGCAAATGGTGACTTTAACCGTACGAAAGTAATTGTTCCTGACTCTGCCCACGGAACAAACCCAGCATCTGCAACAGTAGCTGGTTTTGAAACAATTACGGTAAAATCAAATGAACATGGTCTTGTTGACTTAGATGATTTAAAACGTGTTGTAAACGAAGAAACAGCAGCACTTATGTTAACAAATCCAAATACATTAGGTCTATTCGAAGAAAATATTTTAGAAATGGCAGAAATTGTCCATAACGCAGGCGGTAAATTATACTATGATGGTGCAAACTTAAATGCTGTATTAAGCCAAGCACGCCCAGGAGATATGGGATTTGACGTTGTGCATTTAAACCTTCATAAAACATTTACAGGTCCGCATGGCGGCGGTGGCCCAGGTTCTGGTCCAGTAGGTGTGAAAGCTGATTTAATTCCGTACTTACCAAAACCGATTTTAGAGAAAACGGAAAATGGCTATCACTTCAACTATGATCGTCCAGAAGCAATTGGGCGTGTGAAACCATTCTATGGTAACTTCGGAATTAACGTTCGTGCATACACATATATTCGTTCTATGGGTCCAGATGGACTACGTGCAGTAACTGAGTACGCTGTATTAAATGCGAACTATATGATGAGAAGATTAGCACCATTCTATGATCTTCCGTTCGACAGACATTGCAAGCATGAATTTGTATTATCAGGTCGTCGTCAAAAGAAACTTGGTGTGCGTACATTAGATATTGCAAAACGTCTGCTTGATTTCGGTTACCATCCACCAACAATTTACTTCCCATTAAATGTGGAAGAATGTATTATGATTGAGCCAACAGAAACAGAATCAAAAGAAACATTAGATGGTTTCATTGATAAGATGATTCAAATTGCTAAAGAGGTAGAAGAAAACCCAGAAGTTGTACAAGAAGCACCACATACAACGGTAATAAAACGTTTGGATGAAACATTGGCTGCTCGTAAACCAGTTTTACGTTATGAAAAGCTAGCACCTGTACAAGTGTGATTGGAATAAAAAGAACTCGCTACATGCGAGTTCTTTTTTTTTGCAACATTGGTGCGGATAGAATGAAAAAAATGTTATAAATTTTTATTTTTTGTTTCATATTGCTGTAATGATGCAGTTTCATAGGTGATTTTGTTGGAAAAGTCGGTTTGATAAAAGTATTTATTTTTGTTAGAATTTTATTGAAATTAAGAAGATGTGATGAGGCAAAAATTACTCATTTTTATGTATATGTGAAAAAACGAGCAAGACGGGGGTGGAAGTGTGGGATATCGATGTTATAGAATGGTATACCATTTAGAAAACGGAGAAACAATTAAAGATGTAAAAGAATTTTGTTATCGAGACCAAGGAAAAGTGTTAGAAAGAGTAGCACATCGTGTAATGGACAATAGAGAATTGACGGCGATTGATAAACAAGGAACGATCATTTCAATAGCGTGTGAGGACATTGTAAAGGTAGAACTTGATTACATAACAGAAAGTTAGCCTTGAGTCATATCGAATTATTCGATAAAATATACTGTTGAATGGTGAAGAGAGCAGAGAGGAGTTTATCATGGGTAGTACAAGACACTTTTATATGTTTATTTTAGCGTTTGTTCTTGTTGTGGCGTTAACAATTTATTTAATTGTTGATAGCAGCTGGTACAATACAGTTCATCCAGCATTCCTTCTATTTATGTATGTAGGAATTGCGGTTGTGAGTTTCGGAATGAGAGACGAAATGTTAGATCGCTTTGAAAAGTGATACATATACGAAAGACCAACAGGAAAATGTTGGTCTTTTTTTCTTGCCAAAAATAGGGAGTTGTGTATATACTGTGCATATAAGGTATACACAGTATATACACACTGGAGGGAAACATGAATATTATTATTTCGAATTCTTCCCAAGACCCTATTTATGTGCAAATAAGGAAACAATTAAGCCAGCTTATTTTAAATGGTGGTTTAAAGGGGGGAGACCAATTACCGTCAATTCGTAGCTTAGCGAAGGAGTTACAAATTAGTGTAATTACAACGAAGCGTGCGTACGAGGAGCTTGAAAAAGAAGGATATATAGAAACTGTTGCTGGGAAGGGGACTTATGTTTCACGTAAAAATAATGAACTATTAAAAGAACAGCGGCTACGTCTATTGGAAAGTAAAGCTGAAGAGATTGTGAATGAAAGTAAAGTGTTACAGCTTTCACTTGAAGATTTGCAACAGATGATTGCGTGTTTATACGAGGGGGAATGAGAAAGATGTTGGAGCTAAAAAACGTTTGTAAAACTTATCAAGATTTCTCAGTGAAAAATATAAGTTTTATATTGCCACGTGGATATATTATGGGATTTATCGGACCGAATGGAGCCGGGAAAAGTACGACAATCAAAATGATTATGAATTTAATTAGAAAAGATAGTGGAGATATAAAAATTTTTGGTAAGGACAATAAGAAAGCCGAAAAGGAAATAAAACAAAATATTGGTTTTGTATATGATGAAAATCATTATTACGAAGATTTAACGTGTGAGCAAATGAAGCGTATAATTGCACCGTTATATAAAAAGTGGGATGAAAATCAGTATCAATCGTATATGCAGAGATTACAAGTTCCAAAGTATAAAAAGATTAAAGAGTTATCCAAAGGGATGAAAATGAAGTTTGCGATTGCAATCGCACTTTCACATCATGCGGAATTCATTATTATGGATGAACCGACAGCAGGATTAGATCCGGTTGTTCGAAGTGAATTACTTGATATGTTGCAAGAAATTGTAATGGAAGATGAAGTGTCTGTCTTATTTTCCACACACATTACTACAGACTTAGAACGCATCGCAGATTATATTACGTTCATCAATGATGGAGAAATTATATTTACTGGTGAGAAAGACGAATTAATGGAGAACTACGTAATCGTAAAGGGAAGTAATGATTTATTAGATCAAGAAGGAAAAGAGCTATTTGTTGGATTACGAAAAAATAAGTTTGGTTTCGAAGGTTTAGCGAAGGATAAAAACGCAATTATAGATTGGTTTGGAAATGAGGTCGTACTAGAAAATCCTAAATTAGATGATATCATCGTATACACTGCGAAAGGGAGAGGTGCCTATGCGTCAGCTCGTATATAAAGATTTATTCTTTTTTCGGGTAACTTGGTTAGTGAATTTTGTTGTGCCTCTTGTGTTATTTATGTTAGATCCAAGTGGTGAATTGTTATTTTCGATGAGTTGTCTATTTATAACCCTTTCCTCCGTTATGACGTTAATCTTTATGGATGAAAGGAATAAAAGTGACATTATTATAAATAGTTTACCGGTAAGTCGAAAGGATATCATAATTGCTAGATATATTTCCTGTGCAATATTTATTGTAGGTGGCATGCTCTCTACGATGTTAGTTGTTTTTCTTATAAGAGGCATTGTGGTCATTGGTGATATCGGTGCATATCATCCTAATCTATATATTGAAATTCCATGGTATGAAGTAATAAATGGAGTTGTTTACGCCGTATTTTTGGTTGTCACGTTTTTCCCTAGTTATTATGGTACAAAATCGAAGGTAGTAAGAAGTATAGTATCAGCAGCATCAATAGGAGTGGGGGGAATCCTTTGGATATTTATTAGTGATGGGCTGAATGAAACAACACCTTCATTCATTGGTTGGCTTATGAATCCAATGCATATTGGTGTATTTATAGTTGGAGGAATTATATTAGCTAGTGTCTATATCATTTCTATGTTTCTTACAATTAAAATTTATGAAACGCGTGATTTATAGAGAGGAGAATTCATATGCAACAGTTGATTTTGAAGGAGTTTTTCTTACAGAAGAAGATGCTTCCTTTCTATTTTTTAATACCTATTTTATCTATTTTTAGGAATTCCGTAGAACCAATGGGGATTGCAATAGGATTATTTATAACATGTAGTATGATTATATATATTTCTTTTTATTATGAAGAGAAAAGTAAAACAGAAAAAGTATTAGTGAGTTTGCCTATAACGAGAAAAGAGATAGTTATAGCTAAATATATTTCAACCACATTATTTATTATAGTCGGTTTGAGTGCAACTTTTATAGTCGTAATATTAGGAAATATTTTGTTGAACAGAGATATAGTTATTCCTGGATATGCAATGTTTTCAGCAATATTAGCAACTTTGATTTATTGTGCAGTAACGATACCTACTAATTACATCGGAGGATATAAAGCTACTACTGTCTTGAATGTTATAATGATTTTTCCTTTAATGAGTATGATTGGCCTTATGTGCAATGTTTTTGGTGATAAAACAATTATGTTAAAAGTACTTCACTCTGAGGATGCTACATTTTCGATGAGTGTTCTTGGTATCGGGTCGCTAGTAGTTATAGTTATATCCATGTTTTTCTCAATAAAAATGTTTCAGAAGGCAGAATTATAGAAGAGGATCTTTTAATACTAGGAGGTGTAACAAATGATCAAGCAACTAGTCTTAAAAGATATGATGTTGCAAAGAAAGTTAGGATTTGTGTATCTTATATCTTTGTTTTTTCTTGTCATTGTTGATTTCCGTAGCGATAGCTTCCTTATGACTTTTAGCATATCTATACCTATTCTTGGCATGATACTGTCAATGAGTTATGAGGGGAAAAATAAAAGTGAAATGATAGTAAATAGTTTACCGTTTCAGCGTAAAGAAATTGTCATAGCAAAATACATATTTGTAAGCATTTTAATTGCTTTAGGTGGCATTTTCTCACTTGTAGTTGGTTTAATCCAGTTACAAAATGAACATATAACTGTATTTATGCTGTGGGGAGCGATTCTCGGAGGAATAACAGGTGGTTTTGTTTATAGCGTAATCGTACTTCCGATTGAATTTTCAGTAGGGTATAGCAGTGCAAAACAAATTGCTCCTTTTATCGGAATTGCATTTGGATATTTAAGTGGACTGATTGTAAGTAACGTATGGTTAGATGTAGAGAATGCTTGGAACACGAGTATAGTCATAAATATTTGTTTCATAGCCGGGCTGCTTCTTTTATATGTCATGTCGATGGTACTCTCAATTAATTTGTATAATGAGCGTGATTTGTGAGGGGAGGGGAATGTTGTTGAAACAACTAATTTTAAAAGATTTCATCGTCCATTGGAAATTTTTAATTTGGTACATGCTGTATCCTATTTTCTTTTATATGGCTTTAACAGATACGAAAAATTTATTCATAATTATGTCAGTCATTTTTACAGTCGGGGCAACAGTAAAAATATTTGAAGCAGATAGTAAAAATGAGAGTGAAGTTATATTAAATAGTTTACCAATATTGAGAAAACAAATTGTGTTTGCGAAATATATAGTGGCAATTATTATTCTTTTCATAAGCGTAACGATTGGTTGTTTCACGATGGGAATGAAGAATGGAGCTAATGTATTTGAATTTATTGAAACGACAGTGGTTGCTAGTATTAGCTTTACTTTAGTGTATTTAAGCTTTGTTTTACCGATATCATTTTGGCTAGCATATAAAAAAACTGTTTTTATTACGATATTCATATTTATAGCACCGATTGTTATTGTAGAGACGTTCTTTCAAATCAACCTGGAACAAATTCAACTATATAATAGCATATTGTTCGTTAGTTCAATATGCATGTTCACAGTATCGGTCTTCATTTCAGTAAGAGTATATGAAAAAAGAGAATTTTAAAAGGTGCCTCGTAAAAGGCACCTTCTTCAATAACGACAATACGAGAGCAAAAGTTTATACAAAGAAACGCTATTAGGTACATCTTTCGGAGTATGTAATATAAAGCTGAAAACGATAACGAGAATGAGAAAGAGGAAAAATAAAAATAGGATTTGCTTATGTATAGAATTCTGCATACTATCCACTCCTTTTTTAGGTAGTATGTCCAAAAGAAAAAAGGGTATGAAAAATTTTAGGAGGGAGAATGATGAAAAAAAGAAAATGGTTATATAGAATAGGAGTACTTTTATTTTCAATTGGTCTCATATTAGCAAATTTTTACTCGGATATACCACCGCTATTTCCTAATTTGCATAAAGGGCTTGGTATGAGTGTTGTCATAGTTGGTCTGTTTTGTCTTATCACATCAAATTTCTATAGAAAATCTAAATAAATATAAAAAGGACAGTTACTTCTTTTCAGAAGAACTGTCCTTTTTATATAGTTTGTTCCAAAGCTTGGCGATACTCCATATAATTACGATTGCAATGGAGGCAATAATTGACCAAGCGATAGATGCAATTTCAAGTGCCATGTTGGGAAGGAATGTAAGAATGGATATTACTTTATGAAACAACCATTCTATTATATGAAAACTTATTTGCAATAGAATGACGATCCCAAGTGTGATCCATGTTAAGATTTGTTTTCCTTTTTCTTTCCACATGACATTCACCTCACGTTAGCCTAATAGTTTTAAGCCAACAGCGCCGCATAGAATGCAGCTTAAGAAGGCAAGGCGGCGCCAATCCGCTGATTCACGGAAAATAAGAATACCTAGAAGTGCACTTCCGGCAGTTCCGATTCCAGTCCAAATTGCGTAAGCAGTTCCCATCGGTAATGTATCCATTGCAAGAGATAAGAAGAAGAAGCTTACGCCGAAGTTAGCGATTAAAATAACTTTTGGTGCCCAGCCTTTCTTTTCAGTGGCTACTTTCATAAAGAGTACACCAATAATTTCACAAATACCAGCTAGAATTAAAAATACCCAAGCCATTTTATGCAGCCTCCTTCGCTTCTTTTTCTTCTGTTACTCGTTTTAAACCAATTACTCCGAAGAAGATTAAACCGATTAATAATACTTTTACGATAGAGAAAGGTTCTCCGAAGACGAAAATCTCTGTCAGAACGATACCACCTGCACCGATTCCAGTAAAGACTGCGTACACAGTACCGACAGGTAAATCTTTATAAGCTCTAAATAATAAGACGAAACTTACTGTAATTAATAGAGCGACACCTAGCCACTCGAGTGGTGTCTCCGCGTGTTTTAGTCCAATCACCCAAAAAATTTCAATAATACCAGCTAAGATAACATAAATCCATGCCATATGTTATTTCTCCTTCCTACCAGTCGTTAGGTAAAGGGCTTAAAAACGACGCATTGCAAAGGAGCAATCCGTCAGTTTGAAAGTCCGCGCCAAAATACTTTCCAAGAAGCTTCTAAACGTGTCTCAAAACGATTTAAACCTGCGTATAGTAGTTCAACCATAAGGCCGTCAAGTAAGCATAAAAAAGCCTCCAAAGCGTCTTTTACTTCAATGTTATGCAGTTCATCTTGTTCGCTTGCTCTTTTAAACACAGGGAATAAAAGTTTTCCGACATTTTCAATGTGTACATTCGCTTTATCAATAATTTGTTCGCGAAATGCATCCGGCGGAAAATAAGAAGTTCGTAACCAAAACATTGATTCTTCACTTTCACCAAATCGTTTTGCATAGCCTTTTAATAAATGTAAGAGCAATTCTTCAGTAGACGATTTTGAAAAAAATTCGATATCGTCTGTGAAGCTCTGCAAATCTTTTTGAAGAGCGGATTCCAAGCATGTAAAATATAGCTCTTCTTTTCCTTTAAAGTGTGCGTAAATCGATGGTTTTTTAATCCCAACTTCTTGAGCAATATTTGCTAATGAAGTTCCTTCGTAGCCGTAACGTGCGAAATGAGAAAGTGCTACAGCTTTAATGCGGTTTGCTGTCATTTTCATCCCCTACCTACCGTTCGTTAGGTTAATTGTATGGGATGAAAAATATAAAGTCAATAGGTGAAGAGTTGAAAAAAGAGCGCTGTAATTAACGCTCCTTTTTCAGACTGTTTTTCGCTCAATTAAATGGAATGAAAGTTCTTCTGAGTTCCCAATAATTTGTTCGTTTTGCATCTGTTTATGGAATAAAGAAAAAGCACGTGATCCCATCGTGAGACCGGGATGTTCAATAGTTGTAATTTCTAATGCTTTTGAAATTTCGTGGTTATCAAATCCCAGGATAGCGAGGTCTTCAGGTATGCGAATGCCATGTTTTTTTGCCTCTGTTAATAAACCAGCAGCTACTTGATCGTTCGCTGTGAAAATAGCGGTTGGACGATTTTTCATGTTTAAAATACGATGAAGTATTTTTGCCCCGTCCTGCATCGTATAACATTGATGGAAAATCCAATCAGGGTGCACTGTTTTTCCTTCGTGACGAAGAGTATCGGCGAAAGCTTTTTCACGCTCGATTGAATTAACACTTGTTTTTCTTGCTAAACAAATGCCGATTTTTTCATGACCTTTACTTAGTAAAAATGCAGTACCGAGACGGAATCCTTCATAATGATCTACATAGACAGATGAAATGAGGGGATGGTTCATTTTTTCACATGAAATAATAGGGGCGAATTTTGCGAATGGTTCAATTTGTTCCCATGAACTCGTTCGAGAGCAAATAATCATCCCGTCGAATTGTTTCATTTTCATCATTTCAAGAACGCGAATTTCTTCAATACTATCGTAATTCGTTTGGCATAAATTAATATGATATCCAGCTAATAATGCTTCGTTTCCGATTCCTTCAATGATTGTGCTAAAGTACGGAAGATTAATAAAAGGTAGCATAACGCCAATTGTATATGTTTTGCCTTTTATTAAATGGATAGCATTAATATTTTTTGCATAGTTCAATTCTTCAACTGCATCTAGAACACGCTTACGTTTTTCTTCTTTTACGTAAGGATGATTATTAAGGACACGGGAAACCGTTGATATGGATACACCAGCAGTTTTTGCAATTTGTTTTATATTGGCCATATGTATCACCTCTTTACTTAATTATAGGGGGAAAATAATAAGAATGAAAAAATCTTGACCTGAAAAGCTTTTCACAATCTATGTTATAAGCATGACTTTTGTTATTCGCGTAACCTTTTTATTTGGGCGTAAGAATAGCGGGGTCTTTTTTTATATGTCTGCAAAGAATTTTTGTCAAAATGTGTGAGAATAACGTGGAAAGTTTTCGGAGGAGGCGTTTGATAACGAAGCGAATAGAAGAGAGTATAAACGCTTCGCTCGTTAAGAGAGCGGTATGAAAGGGCGGAAACAAATTGAAAAAAGGAATCATTTGTTTCGTGTTTTCTAGTGTAATACTTAGCTCATGTTCATTTCAGCAAACGATGCAAGAAGAAAAAACATTTGTAGGAACAACAGGAGGGGCTAAGGACCGTGTTACTGATCCGATTCCCCTAAAGGAACTTCCAAAATATTTTCCAGCGAAGTTTAAAGTTCCAACGTTTTTACCTTATGACATTACGAGTGATGTGAAGGGAGAGGTAAGAACGATGGGAAAGAAGAATGCTGTCTTAACGATCAAATATAAGCAACAAGAGAAAGGAAGGCACGATTATATAGAATTAACAGTGGCCAACTTTTCTTACAGTTTTCCATACCTCGTAGAAGAGAATCGATTTCAAGAACAAATGAAATTGAATAATGGAGCACCTGCTTATTTTAAAAATAAGGATGATTACGAGCGAGGGGACGAATTTGCTACGCTTATATGGAAAGAGAAGGGGATTGAATATCAGCTATTATATCGTAATGTGGATGAGAAAGATGAAGATGTGATTAAACAAAATCTACTGTACATTGCGAACAATATGGAATAAAAAACTAGCTGAATTATACAGCTAGTTTTTGTATGTTATTTCTTTTTAATTTTGCCTGACCAAGATTTAAATCCACCTTTTAATTGGTAGAAATCTTTGTAGCCTTGTTTTTTTAAGTATTGAGCTGCACGACCTGTACGGAATCCGCTTTGGCAATATAAATAAACAGGTTGATCTTCGCGAAGTTCTTTGTAGCGAAGGCGAATTTGTGATAATGGAATGTTACGCGCACCTAAAATATGTCCCGCGTTAAATTCATCTGCTTCGCGAATATCGATAAGCTGTGCTTTACGGTAGCCAGCGCGAAATTCTTCTTCTGAAAGTGTTTTAATTAATTTTTTCTGATAGAAATACATCCATACAGTGTAGCCGATGAATGCTGCAATTGCGGCTAGTATAATAATCAAGTTTGTTGACACGATTCTATCGCTCCCTTTTTTCTTATCCTACTTTCAATATTATAATGCCCATATGTATTTATGCAACAGATTCGTTTGTATATAAGAAGAAATTTCGTATTCTTTCACAAATTTTGTCGAATTTGGTAGACTAGAGAATGTGAAAAATAATTGGTTATATGAGGTGTAGGATGGGAAAAGAAAAATGGTGTTATATTAACTCTGGTCAATGTTCACCAGCATTTAATATGGCGTTAGATGAATGTTTATTAAATTGGCAAAGTGAAAAGAAAATGCCACCAACAATTCGTTTTTATGAATGGGAAGTACCAACATTAACAGTCGGGTATTTCCAGCGTGTTGAAAAAGATATAAATATGGATGTAGTTAACGAAAAGAAATATGGATTCGTTCGTCGTCAAACAGGCGGCAGGGGTGTACTACATGACAAAGAATTAACGTACAGTGTTATTGTGTCTGAAGATCATCCGGAAATGCCAAAAACAGTTACAGAAGCATACCGCGTTATTTCGCAAGGCTTATTAGACGGTTTTAAGGCATTAGGATTAGAAGCGTATTATGCAGTTCCGAAAACAGAAGCGGATCGTGAGAATTTAAAAAATCCGCGTTCAGGAGTATGTTTTGATGCACCATCTTGGTATGAAATTGTAGTTGAAGGAAGAAAAATCGCAGGTAGTGCTCAAACACGTCAAAAAGGTGTTATCTTACAGCACGGTTCTATTCCGTTAGAAATAGATTTAGATGAGTTATACGATCTATTTTTATTCCCGAATGAACGTGTAAAAGAGCGTATGAAAAACATGTTTTCTTCTAAAGCGGTAGCGATTAATGAGTTGACAGACCGTACATTTACGATTGAACAGTTAATTAAAGCGTTTGAAACTGGATTTGAAAAAGGTTTAGATATAGAGCTTGTGCCGTATGAGCTAACAGAAGAACAGCTTCATGAAGTTCAAACTTTAGCAAAAGAGAAGTATGAAAGTAATGAATGGAATTATAAAAAATAAGGAGATGGCGACCGCCATCTCCTTATTTTTATAGTAAATTAAGTACTTTTTCTACTTTGATTCCTTTATCTTGTAAAGAACGAAGGCGATTTACAACGTCCATAATTTCTTTGTCGAATGTAACGCTAATACCTTGGCTTTGTAGCTCTTTTTTTAATCCTTCAATAGAATCATCTATGTCGATGCCAAGCTCGTAATCTTGACAAACTTCAATTGTCTTTTTCACAAGTTTAACATAATTTTCTTGTAGTTTTGTATTTGTTTCAGTCAAAGCAGGTTGCTTCGGTTTTGTAGGAGTAACCGGTGCTGTCTCTTGCTTTGTAACTGGAGTAGGTACTGCTTTTTTCACAGGTGCTGGAGTAGATAGTTCTACAGCTGCTTCAACACTTACTGACTTCGGCGTTGGTACCGGAGTAGGCTTAGGTGCTATAGCAGGTGTTTCTACACGCATAACAGGTTTTGGAGCGGGTGTAACTGCTTTAGGAGCTTCTACAACTACTTCTTTTTTAGGAGTAGCTTCTACAACTGTTTCTTCTTGCTCAGCAGCTTCTTTATTTTCTTTGCTCCACATAACGCGTTCAATCTCTAGAGAAACATTGTTTTTATTCATCGCTGTTAATGTAACTTTACCAACTTCCGCGTTCCCAGTGAAATCAACAATTTTATAAATAACACTCTTGTTCCAATCCACGTTTCCGCTCAAAAATAATTCTTCGTTACATTTCGGCGTTAAGCCCTCGATTTTAATTTCTGCGTTTACACCGTTTTCACTATATACCATAATTAGCGAAGCATTTACATCTTCGTCTGCTAACATTAGTTCACGTACCATTTTGCCGGTGCGTACTTGCGTTTTCTTCTTAACTGACATCAAATTTCTCCTCTCAAAAACTCAGTAATAATAAAAAAATCGTATAACGAAAAATAATTGCTCACGAAGATTTATGATACCGATAATAAAAGCATCACGTCAACAATTAACTTTAATTATTTTGCATTTTTCTTATTTTCTTTATGAAATTTTTCAATTTGTAAAATTAGACAGAAGAAAAACAGCCTTTTGAAAGGCTGTTAAAATTTAGATGTTTTATATAAAAATTTGTATAGGATATAAAAAGAAAGTGTGACAAGAGCACCTTGCCAAATAGATAAATTATAAAATAAGTACGGTTGTGTTTTGAAAAATACGTTTGAAAAAACTGATAAGACAAAAGGTATGAACACTGATAGTATGAGGAGTACTTTTTGTTGCCAAGATACTAGTATTGTAAAAGAAAAACGTCTGAATAACGAGAAGGTTATGAAAGAACCAATTGTTAAAACGATAGCAGATAATATTGTTCCAGGAATACTAAATGGAATTCCTAAGTGATTTGTATCTGTAAATAGTTTTTGCATAAGAGTAGTAAATGTATCGTATCCAATTTGAATAGCTAAGAATAAACTAACTGCAAATCCAATAACGGCGGCTTGTTGGAAAGAATTTTGATGTTCTGAAGAGGTAATTAATTCATCACAGTAAGCTTTTAAATCTTCTCCGAAAATATCATGTGCATTTTTACCATCTTCTTGTGCTTCTAAAAGATGGTCTAATATCTCTAATAGCAGTTCTTCCATTTGCTTTTGCGGAACGCTAGTAAAGCGTAAATAAATAAGCATATCACCGTAAGCAGATTCGTTTTCAGGTGTTAATAACTTTCGTTTTTTATTGTTTAACTTAACCATTTCTTTTTCGGTCATAACCTCATTACTCCTTTTTAAATTCTAGGTATTCTTTTTTGAAAAAAATTTTATATAGTGCATAGCAAGAGACGGCGAGTAAAGTGCCAATCCAAGGTGAGATTTGTAAAGTAGTATAGGGCTTTTTTATAAATAAAAAGGAAATGCCGATTAGTAGTATCCCTATCACTCCCCTTGTAATAAGTTGTTTACCGTCGTTGAAACCATTCCCCAGCTTTTTTTAAATTCTTCAAGTTGTTCTAATCCTTTATCGGTTACGTGATAATATTTTCGCTTTGGTCCGAGAGAAGAAGCTTTTAACGTTCCTTCAATCAGCTTTTCTTTCTGCATGCGTAACAATAAAGGATATATGCTGCCTTCACTTACAAATGTAAAGCCGTGTTTATTTAATTTTGTACTTAGTTCATATCCGTACACTTCTTCTTGTGAAATGATGTATAGAATGCAACCTTCTAGTACGCCTTTTAACATTTGGCTGTGCATGATTTCACCACCTTTTATTCAGGTAACTTGCCTTGCAAGGTAGCTGATATCCAAATTATAACATTCAGTAACTTGCTTTACAAGTTACTGAAGTGGAAAACTTTAATCTGTGTTAATTTTTTTGTGCTTCCCATACTAACGAGAGGAGGGAAGCACATGAAACCATTTATGCCAAAACTCGTTTACTTTGAACCGAGGGCACTCGAATATCCGCTTGGAAAAGAGCTTTATGAGAAGTTTACGAAGATAGGATTAGAAATTCGTGAAACGACATCACACAATCAAATTAGAAATTTGCCAGGCGAAAATGAATTGCAAAAGTATCGTAATGCAAAAGCGACACTTGTCGTTGGGGTGAGGAAGACGTTAAAGTTCGATACATCAAAGCCATCAGCTGAATATGCAATCCCGCTTGCAACAGGGTGTATGGGACATTGTCATTATTGTTATTTGCAAACGACACTGGGGAGTAAACCTTACGTAAGGGTGTATGTGAATCTAGATGAAATATTTGAGAAGGCAAAGCAATATATGGATGAAAGGGCACCTGAAATAACAAGATTTGAAGCGGCGTGTACATCAGACATCGTTGGAATTGATCATTTAACACATGCATTAAAGCGGGCGATAGAGTTTATCGGAGAAAGTGAACATGGACGTTTACGTTTCGTTACGAAATATTCGCACGTTGATCATTTATTAGATGCAAAGCATAATGGGAAAACGCGTTTTCGATTTAGCATTAATTCACGTTATGTAATTAAAAATTTTGAACCAGGGACATCGCCGTTTGAAGAGCGAATTAAGGCTGCTCGTAAAGTAGCGGGGGCTAATTATCCGCTTGGCTTTATAGTTGCGCCAATTTATATGCATGAAGGGTGGGAAGAAGGATACCGCGAATTATTTGAGCGATTGTACAATGCGTTGAAAGATATGGCGATACCAAATTTAACATTTGAATTAATTCAACATCGCTTTACGAAACCGGCAAAAAAGGTCATTCAAGAGCGTTATCCAAATACAAAGCTTGAAATGGATGAAGAGAAGCGTAAATATAAATGGGGACGATACGGGATTGGTAAATATGTATATCAAAAGGATGATGCAGAAACATTGGAAGAAACAATACGAGGTTATATATATGAGTATTTTCCTGATGCAGAAATTCAATATTTTACATAAAGGGAATCTGTATTCTTTTTTTGTTTTATATATTTAGGCTCGTTTCCACCTTGTCACGTTATTCTTTCTGGTGTATCATTTTATTGATTGCTTCGTACGGAATAAGCAAAATGAAATTGGATGGAGGAAACCGATGCCTACCCCTAGTATGGAAGATTATATTGAACAAATTTATTTGTTGATTGATGAAAAGGGTTATGCCCGTGTATCTGATATTGCTGAAGCGCTTAGTGTACATCCATCCTCTGTAACAAAAATGGTACAAAAATTAGACAAAGACGAATATCTAATTTATGAAAAATATAGAGGGCTTGTATTAACATCAAAAGGTAAAAAAATCGGAGAACGTCTCGTATATCGTCATGAATTGTTAGAACAGTTTATGCGCATTATCGGTGTGGATGAAAGCAAAATTTATAATGATGTAGAAGGAATTGAACATCATTTAAGTTGGGAATCAATTGACCGTATCGGTGATTTAGTACAATACTTTGAACAAGATGAAGTTCGAGTAGAAACACTTCGTGGTGTTCAAAAAGCAAATGAAGAGAAAAGTAATTAAGGGGAACGTGTGGCGTTTCCTTTTTTAGTTAAATCGAAAAGGGCGGGAGAATAATGAAAGCCATTATTTTTGATTTTGATGGATTAATTGTGGACACAGAAACAATATGGTTTCACTCTTTCAGAGATGCTGTTCGTGAATACGGCGGAGAGTTACCTTTAGAGGGATTTGCAAAATGTATTGGAACGACAGATGAAGTGCTTTATGCATATTTAAAAGAGCAATTAAAAGAAAAATTTAACGAGCATGCATTAAAGGAAAAAGTAACAACTTTACATAAAGAGAAAATGAAAATACCAAAAGCGCGTGACGGGGTAAAAGAATATTTAGAAGAAGCGAAAGAACTTGGATTGAAAATCGCATTAGCCTCTAGCTCATCTAGGGAGTGGGTCGTTCGTTTTTTAGAAGAGCTACAAATTAGAGATTATTTTGAAGTGATTAAAACGAGAGAAGATGTAGAGAAGGTAAAACCAGATCCAGCTCTTTATAAAGTTGCGATAGAAGAATTAGGAATTGAACTGTCAGAAGCTGTTGTATTTGAAGATTCATTAAATGGATTGAAAGCAGCGGTTGCAGCAGGATTAAAATGTGTCGTCGTGCCTAATGATGTGACAAGAAATTTGCAATTTGAAAACCATCACCTTCGTATCGAAAGTATGAAAGAAAAAAGTTTGAAAGAAGTGCTTCAACATATAAAGTGAAACTTTAATCAGTAGGGTTTTTCTCATCTTCCACTGATTATTAGCACCGCACCAACCGGGATAAAAAAAGGCCGTATTTCCTAAAAGGAAGCACGGTCTTTCTTTTTG
This sequence comes from Bacillus cereus group sp. BfR-BA-01316, assembly GCF_022664195.1. Lineage (NCBI taxonomy): Bacteria > Bacillati > Bacillota > Bacilli > Caryophanales > Bacillaceae > Bacillus > Bacillus cereus group sp. BfR-BA-01316. Next base: position 71,485 of record NZ_JAKUGX010000002.1, on the reverse strand, counting down.
TTTTTTTTACCTTCAATGACAGTTAAATGAGATTGTTTTCTTTTTCTTTTCAACGATGGAGAATTACCCTTTTTCCCCTTGTCATCAGAAGCATTTCGTTTCACGAAAGAATTGCTTAGGGGTGCTACATTTTGTTTCCCGTGTTTGCGGTTCGATTGTTTCGCTGCACGCTTATATGAGCTTTGCGAATTTGCAGAACCACTAGAGTTTGTAAACATTTTGTAGAGTAAGTAAAAGATACCGACGACAGCCAACATGATACCAATGTTTTTCAATACTCCCATTGGATCTGTAATAACAGATGAAACAAGGCCGAATATTGCTAATCCGATAATAAGCACAAATATAGCGAATGTAAACGAACGACCGTTCATAAGGGACACCTCCTAAAAACATATATTAAAATTAGTATATTAACGATGAGGAAAGGAGTTGAACACCATTTTTAAATAATTATTGTTTGTTTTCTAAACGTAATAATTCTTCAAACGATGCGATTGCAACTTCCGCTTGATCATCTGTTGGTTCTTTCGTTGTTAATAGTTGCAGCCATAATCCTGGATATCCAAGTACTCGTAAAACAGGGACATCTCGTAATCGATTGGTAAATTGTAATACTTCAAAAGAAATACCGAGAACAACTGGAATTAATAAAATTCGGTTTACTACCCTTGCCCAAAGCGGATCTGTAGGGACGAGGAAATAAACAAACATTCCAATAATGACCGTAAATATAATAAAGCTACTGCCACAGCGATAATGGAGGCGAGTTTGCTTTTGAACATTTTCTACAGTCAGTGGAAGATTATTCTCATAAGCATTGATTACTTTATGTTCCGCACCGTGGTACTGAAATACCCGCTTAATAAGTGGGGTTAAAGAAATGAAGTATATATAGCTCAATAATAGCATGAGCTTAATGACACTTTCGACAATGATTTGCCCTGTATGAGATGGGAAAATCGGTCTCGTTAATTCAGCTAAAAGTGCAGGAACTGCTGTGAAAATTACTTTACCGAATATGAACGATAAAACACCAACTGCTGCAACTCCTAATACCATCGTTAATTTTGAATGTTCTTCTTTTTTATTTGCAAATTGTTCATCTTCTTCTGGGTGGACATCAAATCGTTCTGAAGCAAAGTTTAAATGTTTCGCTCCATTCGCACTTGCATCCACAATAGCGGCAATACCTCGTAAAACTGGAATTTTTTTTAGTAGAGACAATGCTTTATTACGAACGCGTGGTAAACGATAAAATTCAATCGATTTATCTTTACGACGAACCGCTGTAACAGTATATTCTCTACCGCCAAACATAACTCCTTCTATGACTGCCTGCCCGCCATATATTTGTTTTGACTCTTCTGCCATGTTAACACCAACCTGTATTTGTTTCTCTCTTATGTAGAAAAAGAGGCAATTGTCATACTTGGTTTTGTCATCTTGAAATAAGACAATCACCGAGTTTCCTTTATTTTATCGACAAATACAGGCAGATGACAAGGGAAAATGTTACGAGAGTCGGACATTTCTTATTCTTTTTATAGACAAATTTTGCAGGATTTAAACATGCTTCAAAATAGTTTCGGGCATACTATTGAGCGGAGGTGTCAATGTGAATCAAGAACAATCAACAATAAGAAACTTTGTACAAATTGGTTTATTTGGTGGCTTATTTTGGGGAGGTATATGGTATTTCCTTCATATATTCTCATTTACAGAAGCTGGCCCTAACTATTTACTTTTACCGTTTGCATTTGGAGATTGGAAAGAAGGGGTTTGGGGAAATGTACTAGGTATCGTTTGTATGGGACTTCTTTCAATTTTAGTGGCATTTCTCTATAAAGCTCTTTTTAAAAAGTTTGAAGGAGTATTACCTGGCGTACTATACGGTTTATTTTGGTGGGCATTATTATTTTTGGGGATGGGGCTAATGGCACCTGTTATTAAAAGTGCACTCCATTTACCGAAAGAAACAATTGTAACGACAGTATGTATCTTTATATTATATGGTGTTTTTATTTCGTATTCTGTAGCATTCGAATCGAATAATACAAATAGAGGAGAAGGGCTCGAGAAGACAAACTATTCAAATAAGTGATTCCTATGTTAAAATGTCGTATAGACATTCTTTAATATTAAGGAGTTTTAAGAAAATGAAAAAGTTACTCCTCGTAAACGGTCCTAACCTAAATCGCCTTGGCGTTAGGGAAGTAAATGTATACGGAAAAGGAACGTTAGAGACGCTTGAAACAGATATGAAACAAGAAGCAGAGAAAATGGGAGTGGAGTTAGAATGTTTTCAATCGAATCATGAAGGAGCTATTATTGATATTATTCATGAGGCTGATGACATATATGAAGGAATCATTCTAAATCCGGGTGCATTTACGCATTATAGCTACGCGATTCGGGATGCTATCGCAAGTGTTTCGATTCCAGTTATTGAAGTACATATTTCTAACATTCACGGGCGTGAGTCGTTTCGTCATGAATCTGTGACAGCGGCTGTTTGTGCGGGACAAATTGTTGGATTTGGTTTTTATGGTTATAAGCTAGCGTTATTTGCATTAATGGAGAAATTGAGGGAGGCATAAAGTAATGGAAAAGATCGAGAGATTAAGAAGTGCGTTTGATGAGGCTGGTATTGACGGTATCGTATTAACGAATGAACATAGCCGTAGATATATGGCGAATTTCACAGGAACAGCTGGTGTTGTACTAATTTCAAAAGAGCGTGCTCTATTTATTACAGATTTCCGTTATGTAGAGCAAGCTAGTAAACAAGCGGTTGGATACGAAATAGTGCAGCATTCAGGATTAATTCTTGATGAAGTTGCGAAACAAGTTAAAGAACTTGGAATTCAAAAGCTAGGCTTTGAGCAAGATACTCTTACATATAGCTCTTACGTAACGCATAATGAAGCGATCGAAGCTGAATTCATCCCAACTTCTGGGCTTGTAGAAAAGTTACGCTTGATAAAGACTGATTCAGAGATTAAGATATTAAAGGAAGCTGCACAGATTGCAGATGCTGCCTTTGAGCATATTCTATCATTCATTCGCCCGGGAGTATCTGAAATTGAAGTGTCAAATGAACTTGAATTTTTCATGAGAAAACAAGGAGCAACATCTTCTTCGTTTGATATTATCGTTGCTTCAGGTCTTCGTTCGGCATTACCGCACGGCGTGGCATCTGAAAAAGTGATAGAAAAAGGAGATTTCGTTACATTAGACTTCGGCGCTTATTACAAAGGATATTGCTCTGATATTACTCGTACGATTGCAGTCGGTGAACCATCTGATAAATTAAAAGAAATTTATAATATCGTTTTAGAAGCACAACTACGTGGTGTGAACGGTATTAAAGTTGGTTTAACGGGTCGTGAGGCTGATGCATTAACGCGTGATTACATAACGGAAAAAGGATATGGTGAATACTTCGGACACTCTACTGGTCATGGAATCGGTCTTGAAATCCATGAAGCACCAGGTTTAGCGTTCCGTTCTGATACAGTACTTGAACCAGGTATGGCTGTAACAGTAGAACCAGGTATTTATATTCCAGGTGTTGGCGGGGTACGTATTGAAGATGATATCATTGTAACAAGTGAAGGTAATGAAGTAATAACGAAATCACCAAAAGAACTTATTATTTTGTAATACACAGGAGGATTTTTTTACATGATTTCAGTAAACGATTTTCGTACAGGTTTAACAATTTCAGTGGACAATGCCCTTTGGCAAGTAATGGATTTCCAACACGTAAAGCCAGGTAAAGGTGCTGCATTCGTTCGCTCTAAACTACGTAACCTTCGCACAGGATCTGTTCAAGAGAAAACATTCCGTGCAGGTGAAAAAGTAGAAAAAGCACACATCGAAAACCGTCGTATGCAATACTTATACGCGAGCGGTGAGTCTCACGTATTTATGGATAACGAAACTTATGAGCAAATCGAACTTGGCGAAAACCAAATCGAGCGCGAATTAAAATTCTTAAAAGAAAACATGGGAGTATCTATTATGACATACCAAGATGAAGTACTTGGTGTTGAACTTCCGAACACAGTTGAATTAAAAGTATCAGAAACAGAGCCAGGTATTAAAGGTGACACAGCTTCTAACGTAACAAAACCAGCTACATTAGAAACTGGTCTTGTTGTACAAGTACCAATCTTCATCAACGAAGGCGAAATGCTTATCATCAACACTGGTGAAGGTAAATACGTTTCTCGTGCATAGTAGAAAAGCACTCGTGATTATCACGAGTGCTTTTTTTATCCCGCTATTTGCGGGCAGTAAAACTCCCACCTCAAAATTCGGCTGGAGCAAAGAAGTTAGGTGGGAGATAAACTGCCCGTAAACGCCCGATTGGTTCAACTAATAATCAGTGGGGGGATGCCCCCACACTGATTATAGTTTCACTTTATAGGAAATAGGGAAGATAGTAAATTGCGGTTATAACAAAACTAACTGTGACGAGTGAAAGGGTACCCATAATATATGGAGTCAAAACAATTTGAAACGGGCGTATTTCACCAGTTCCAACACCGGTAAAAGTTTTATTCGTTACATGATCCATATTGTTATTTCTAAAGTTACTCATAATAATTAACCACGTAATTGCAAATATTGCTAGACTGCCAAGGAAAAAGCTCTCCATAAATGACCAGCCGACCATTTTTGAAAAAAGATAAATAATAGCTAATTCTACTACAATTGTTAAACTAATTTTCAATCCCTTCATATTTTCCCCCCTCATTTTGTACTTCCAACCAATTTGAAAATTTTTCGCATGATACAACATGCAGTACGCAAGGTGATTTTACTTCTTTCTCCAAAGCGACATGTTCGTCTGGAAATTGTTTTTCCACATGTAATGAAATGTAAGGTAGTTTCTCTTGTGCTTTTAAAGAGCGAATGTTATTCGTTTTAGCACCGGCAAATACGTATGTAAGTTGCAAGTCTAAAAAAGCGATTTTAAAGATCTCTTTTTTAGCAGCTTCGTTATATCCTCTTCCCCAATATTGATAGCCGAGCCAACTTCCAATATGTGAGTGCTTTTGTTCGTAATTAATATGTTTAAGTGTCGTGAGGCCAATTATTTCATTTTCCTCACTTACAATCACTCTTGATAAGGAGTGTTTTTTTCGTTCCTCTCCAATTGCAAAAAGAATGAATGCCTTTGTATCTTCCACTGATTCTACTTTTATCCCCAATGCATTTTTTACATGTGGATTGCTTGATAGTTCAAAAATCACATTTGCATATCGTAAATCGAGCGGTAATAAAGTAACTTGCTTCATCGTCTATGCTCCTTTTCTATTAAATATATCATAAATTAATGAGAATATTCAGATCTTAATAAAGTCGATAGAGAAAAATTATGTTTTTACTTCTGAAATAGACAACCCCTGCATATGGTTGTACAAATATATTCTTTTTCAGAATAAGGAAATAGTAACTGTTACGGGAGAAGGTGGGAGAATGAAACAGTGGCTAGCGGCAATGGAAACATCCGTGCTTGTGATGGGGTTACTTCGGTTGTTTTCAGGTAGCGCGGAAATATTCGCCGCTTTGCTTATGCTTTACGTGAATGATGCGAAGAAAGCATTGTTTATAAATGGTATGTTGGCGTTTGTTGGACCGACCGTATTAATTTTAACAATGACAATTGGCATAGCGAGTGTAGCAAGTGAGATTTCTTTCTTGAAACTCTTTTTTCTAGCACTTGGAATCGGCTGTATTTTTATCGCGTTGTTGAAATAGTAAGTCGAGTATAGTGGGGAGAAGCATATGAAAGAAGTATTAGAAGTTTTACCGAAAACGATGAAACAGTTAGTGGAAGGTTGTAAGCAATACGATACTTTAGAGGAAATTCGTGTTCGAATTGGAAGACCGCTAGAGTGTATTGCGCATGGAGAAGTGTTTTTTTATGACTATATTGCTACAGCGGAAGATGCAATCCATTTATTGAATAAATTAAGTCAATTCTCAATTTACACGATGGAAGAAGAATTGAAACGTGGATATGTGACATTACGAGGGGGACATAGAATTGGCCTGGCGGGAAAAGTCATTACAGAAAAAAGTGAAGTGAAAATGATTCGAGATGTCTCTTCTTTTAATATTCGTATTGCCCGTCAAAAAATAGGGATTGCTGAGCCGCTTCTGCCATATCTTTATGAATCACGATGGTTAAACACGATGGTAATTGGCCCACCGCAAACTGGGAAAACAACACTTTTAAGAGATGTAGCACGCTGTATGAGTCAAGGAGTAAGTGCTTCGAAAATTCCTTCATGTAAAGTGGGGATTGTTGATGAACGATCAGAAATTGCGGGCTGTGTGAAAGGAATCCCGCAATATGACTTTGGCGTGCGAGTAGATGTATTAGACGCTTGCCCAAAAGCTGAAGGAATGATGATGATGATTCGTTCTATGAGCCCAGATATTTTGATCGTAGATGAAATTGGACGTAAAGAAGATAGTGAAGCGATTATGGAGGCGGTGCATGCAGGCGTTCAGCTTTTTATAAGTGCACACGGATTTTCTTATGATGATGTTGTGAAACGTCCATCGCTGCAGGCGGTGTTGGAACTTGGTGTATTTGATAGGTTTGTGGAATTGTCAAAGGCGAGAGGACCAGGAACGGTTATGCAAGTGAAAGATAAATATGGCAAGCCAGTATTACCGCATAGAAAGGCTCAAGGCGTATGGTGAAAATATTTGGTGCGGTATTAATAGTTGCGGTCAGCACCTTTTTCGGATTTTCATACGCTAAAAGGTACAGTGAGAGACCGCGGCAGCTTAGGTTATTGAAGGCTGCATTGCAATCATTAGAAGCTGAAATTATGTATGGACACACGCCGTTATCTGAGGCTGCAGAGCGTTTAGTCAAACAAATGCCGAAGCCGTTAAATTGGATATTTCAAAGCTTTTCGAAACGGCTAGAGGACGGGGAGCAAACAGTTAGAGAAGCTTGGATTGATAGTTTGAAGGAGAACTGGACGTTAACGGCATTTAAACAAACCGAGTATGAAATACTACAACAATTTGGTGAAACACTTGGACAGCATGATCGTGAATCACAGCAAAAACATATTCGCTTATGTATTACACATTTGGAGAGAGAAGAAGGAGAAGCGAAAGCATTACAACTACAATATGAAAAAATGATAAAGAGTTTAGGGGTACTAGCAGGGCTACTTATCGTAATTTTACTGCTATAGGGGGGAGAAAGGCGATGTCCATTGATGTTGGATTAATATTTCAAATCGCCGGAATCGGCATTGTTTTAGCTTTCATTCATACTGTACTAAAAGAATTAAAGCGAGAGGATATTGCGAATTGGGTTATCCTTGTCGGTTTTGTCGTTATTTTGTTTCATGTTGCATTTTTAATTAATACTCTATTCGACAAGATTAAAAGTGTCTTTCTCTTCCAGTAAAGGAGGCGGTTCGAATCGAAATTATACAAATTGTCGGATTAGGCCTCGTTGCTACATTTTTAGCTGCTGTTTTAAATCAGCATAAGTCTAGTATTACATCGTTATTTATTGTGTTCATTGGTAGCATGATGTTTCTTCTCTTAATCGATCAAATTCATTCTATTTTACAAATGATTGAGAGAGTGGCGAGTGAAGCGAAGGTTAGCAACGTATATGTAGAAACGTTATTGAAAATTATAGGGATTGCTTATATCGCTGAGTTTGGTGCGCAAATTACAAAGGATGCTGGTCAAGGTGCAATCGCTTCGAAAATTGAATTAGCTGGGAAAATCTTAATTCTCGTCATGGCAATTCCTATTTTGACGGTTGTAATTGAAACAATTCTCGGTTTTTTACCTACGGGATAAGGGGGAGTGAATGTTGAGGAAGTTTGGAGCTAAGCTATTATTTGCTTGCTTCCTTTTCTTTTCTTTACCGATTGTTGTACAAGCTTCTCCTATAGAAACAAACGTCGTTGATCAACAATTGGATAAGCTCGGAATTGAAGATGTGAAGCAATTTTGGGACGGGCTTGTTACAAAGTATGGAGGCTATTTACCAGAGAGTCAAAAAGGAAGCTTTATGGAGTTTGTAAAGGGAGAAAAAGAGTTCTCCATAAAAGAGTGGATGATAGGTCTACTAAAATATTTATTTCACGAGCTTGTTGCAAATGGAAAGTTACTTGGAACGCTCATTATGCTAACGATTTTCAGTGCATTGTTGCAATCGTTGCAATCTGCTTTTTCAAAGAGTAGCGTGGGTAAAATCGCTGATGCAGTCGTATACATGGTACTTATTATTTTCGCTTTAAATAGTTTTTATGTCGTCATGACATATGCAAGAGAGACGATACAAACAATGGTAGATTTCATACTAGCGTTATTACCAATATTACTTGCACTCATAGCAACAGGCGGCGGTGTTGTTTCTGTATCGTTTTTTCACCCAATCATCATTTTCTTAATGAATACGAGTGGGCTTCTTATGAACTATATCGTTTTACCACTTTTATTACTTGCAACTATATTAAGTATTGTAAGCACGATGAGTGATCAATATAAAGTTACGAAATTGTCCAAGCTTTTGCAAAACGTTAGTGTTGGGATTATTGGTATCTTTTTGACGATTTTTTTAGGCGTATTATCTGTACAGGGAACAGCGTCAGCCGTTGCTGATGGGATAGCTGTGAAAACGGCTAAATTTGTAACAGGAAACTTCATTCCTGTAGTAGGAAGGATGTTTACTGAGGCAGCGGATACTGTTATTAGTGCATCTGGATTATTAAAAAACACAGTGGGAATTATCGGGCTCGTTATTTTATGCTTAATTGTCGCTTTCCCAGCGATTCAAATTTTTTGTATCGCGTTTATTTATAAATTCGCAGCAGCAGTATTGCAACCAGTAGGCGGAGGAGCAATTATTCAATGTTTAGATATCATTGGACGAAGTATCATTTACGTATTTGCTTGCTTAGCTATCGTATCATTTATGTTCTTTTTAAGTATCACAATTATTATTGCTGCCGGGAACATTACTCTCATGATGCGGTAGGAGGTGAAGAGTGTGCAATTTGTTACAGAGTGGATTAGAAATATTATCGTTTTTTTACTCTTAGCGACAATGCTTCATCTTATTCTTCCAAATTCAAATTTGCAAAAGTACGTTAAATTCGTTGTAAGTCTACTGTTAGTCGTATTAATTTTAACGCCTCTATTTAAGTTATTACAAACAGATGTAAATGAAGTTATCGCAAATTTCAATGAAGAAAAGTACGTAGCAGATGGATCTGTAAAAAATTCGATAGATTCGAAGAAAAAAGAAATACAAGCTCTAACACGTGCATATAGTTTAGAAGAGATGGCTACCAAAATGAAAAAAGACGTGGGAAAAGAGTTTGAGAAAAAGTATGGTATGACAGTCTCTGAAATACAAATAGTTGCAGTGGAACATGCAGAAGAAGTAAAGTCAGCGAAAGATATTCAATCTGTTGTTGTGACGTTGAAAGAAAAAGAACGCAGTAAAAATGATGCAATCGAAACAGTAAAGCCAATTGAAATTAATATGAAAGAACCTCCAAAAAAAATAGAAGAAACGAATGTAGAAATGAAAGATTTCTTTTCAAGCAGGTGGCAACTAGAGGATAAACAAATCCAAGTTCAGATGGAAGGGAGGACAGGTAGCGTAAATGGACAATAAAGATAAAAATTCGAGGTTCTCATTTTTTCGAAACCTATTAAATGGGGATGGAAAAGAAAGTAATGAGAAGGGGAAAAAGGTAACACCTAAGTTTTTGCTTGTCCTACTCATACTTGGAATTGCGCTTATGTTTTCTAGTAATTTCTTATCACCTAAAAAAGAAGAAGTGCCTGTGTTTAAAGAAAAGACAAGTCAAAGCCAGGATAAAGATGTACCAACTTTCGGTCAAAAAAACAATGATAATATGTCAAATGTAGAAAAATACGAAAAAGCGTATGAACAAGAATTGAAAGCTTCTTTAGAAGAGATAGCCGGAGTAAAAGACGTAACTATTAAAGTGAACTTAGATTCATCTGAAGAAAAAATACTCGAGAAAAATACAGTAAAACGTTCACAAACGACAGGTGAAACTGATAAAGCAGGCGGTAAAAGGGAAGTAGAAGACGAGTCTCTTGATGAAAAGACAGTCATTATACGTGAAGGTGATAAAGAAACTCCAATTGTTTTGCGAACAGAGAAACCGAAAGTACGGGGTGTTCTGGTCGTAGCAAAGGGAGTGGATAATATACAAATAAAAGCAATGGTAAAAGAAGCTGTGACGCGATTATTAGATGTACCAGCTCATCGCGTTTCAGTATCACCGAAAAATTGATAGGGAGGAAATAAAGTGTTAAAAAAACAAACGGTTTGGCTATTAACGATGTTAAGTTTAGTGGTTGTACTATCTGTTTATTACGTAACAACTCCTGATAAAATGAATACAGCAGCACCGGCAACGAGTGAAAAGATGGGACAAGAAAAGCAAGGTGCTGATAAAGCAGTTACAAAAGAAACAACGAAAGAAACTACAAATAAAGAGACAACAAAAGAAAATACAAGCAAGGAAACTACAAATAAAGAAACAGACAAAAAAGAGAATGACAAAAAAGAAACAAGTAAAAAAGAGGCTAGCGTAACAGTTCAATCAAGCGATGAGAATTTCACAGCGTTACGTATGCAAATGGAAGATCAGCGTAGTGTAGAGAAAGAAAAGTTACAAAATGTAATGAAGTCATCAAAATCTTCAGCAGTAGAAAAGAGTAAAGCGAAAGATAATCTGGATGCAATCACTACAATGGAAACGAAGCAACAATTACTTGAGACAGTGATTAAATCTCAAGGTGGATATAAGGATGCTCTTGTAAGAGCTGATGGAACGGACATTAAAGTAACGGTTAAATCGGCAAAGCATTCACAAAAAGAAGCGAATAAAATTATTCAGCTCGTAAGAAGTGAAGGTGGTTCAAAAGATGTAGGTGTGAAATTTGATCCATCAGTAAAATAAAGTGGCATATTCATTATAATGGGTGTTTTTGCGTCAAATTAGATAAAAGAATAATAGAAAAAAGCTATCGTTTTCGATAGCTTTTTTCTATTTCATCTTTGCAGTTGTATTTAGTATTTTCAATTGGAAACGGGGAAATACGCTGTGAGTAAAAGATTAATGGTTCATGATGATGGTGATTACTTTTTCCAGATTTGACGTGAATGAAGAGGACCAATGCCCAAATCACTACGGCAGGCAAGAACAGGATGAGCCATATCATATGTCCGCACCTCACTACAATAAATTTTCTACACTTTGAACATACTATTCTTTTATGAAGGAAGAATGAACGGCACGTAAACAAAAAAATAATATTTGGTAAAAATATGTTTTTTCAACGTAGATAAAATGAAGAATGCTGAGGGAATTACGTTTTTACACTTTACAGTTTTGAAAAAGTAAAGAATGTTTTTTAGGAAGTGGTCTTGCCAATTTTGTGTGAAACTTGGTATTATTACTAGGTAATAATTTTTTGGTGGAATAATATTTTTACAGGAATTTCGATTTATAATAGAGAAATATAAATTGGAATGTTTAAAAAATTTAGCGTAAGATGGAAATAGTAAATATTTCTATTAGTAAATGTCATAGGAATAAATTTTCTAATAGAATACATCGTATTTTTACAGTAAATCAGTTTGATGCCAATCTGTAAAAACGGGACAAACAAGAGTATGGGAGTGGATTTTACATGTTTAAAATTCAAGAAGTTCGTGAATTAATTAAATTAATTGATAGCTCTAATATTGATGAATTTGAATACAAAAAAGACGGTACAACAATCAAAATGAAAAAACGTGGTAATGAAGTTGTTGCTGTGCAAGCACCGGTAACGAAACAGGTATTACAACCAGCAGCATCTGTTGAAGTAGAAACAACAGTAGCGGCAGCGCAAGTAGAAGTGCAAAAACAAGAAGAGAAGAAAGCTGTTCAAAATGAAAACCTACATAAAATCACATCACCGATGGTAGGGACATTTTATTCCTCTTCTTCGCCTGATACACCTCAATATGTAAGTGTTGGGGACAGAGTATCGAAAGATTCTATCGTATGTATTGTTGAAGCTATGAAATTATTTAACGAAATTGACGCAGATGTAGAGGGCGAAATTGTTGAAATTCTTGTTAATAACGGACAGCTTGTTGAGTATGGACAACCGCTATTTCTTGTAAAAGCGTAATAAGGGAGTCTTTGTGATGATAAAAAAAGTATTAATAGCCAATCGTGGGGAAATAGCTGTACGAATTATTCGTGCTTGTAAAGAAATGGATATTGAAACAGTTGCAATTTATTCAGAAGCAGACAAAGAGTCACTTCATGTGCAAATTGCAGATGAAGCGTATTGTGTTGGACCAACGATTTCAAAAGAAAGCTATTTAAATTTGACGAACATTATTAGTGTTGCGAAATTAACAGGTTGTGATGCAATTCATCCGGGCTATGGATTTTTAGCAGAGAATGCAGATTTTGCAGAATTATGCCGAGAGTGTAACTTGATTTTTATCGGTCCAAGCCCAGAAGCGATTTCAAAGATGGGCACAAAAGACGTTGCACGTGATACAATGAAAGAAGCAGGGGTTCCGATTGTACCAGGTTCACAAGGGATTATTAAAAATACCGAAGAAGCGATCGAGCTTGCTAATCAAATTGGATATCCCGTTATCATTAAAGCGACTGCAGGTGGCGGCGGAAAAGGTATTCGAGTTGCGCGCCATGAAGAAGAGCTTGTAAAAGGAATTCAAATTACACAGCAAGAAGCCAGTACCGCTTTCGGGAACCCTGGTGTATACTTGGAGAAGTACGTTGAAGATTTCCGCCATGTTGAGATTCAAATAATGGCAGATACACATGGAAATGCCATTCATTTAGGAGAGCGTGATTGTACAATTCAGCGCCGTCTGCAAAAACTATTAGAAGAAAGTCCATCACCTGCACTTGATGAGAATATTCGCAAGCAAATGGGTGACGCAGCAGTTAAAGCGGCGGTAGCGGTTGATTATACAGGTGCTGGTACGGTTGAGTTTATTTATGAATATAAAACGAAAAGCTTTTATTTCATGGAGATGAATACGAGAATCCAAGTTGAACATCCGGTTACTGAAATGGTAACAGGGATGGATTTAATTAAAGAACAAATTCTTGTTGCTTCTGGAGAAAAGTTATCGTTACAGCAAGAAGAAGTACAATTTAATGGTTGGGCAATGGAATGTCGAATTAATGCGGAAAACCCTGCCAAAAAATTTATGCCATCTCCAGGTAAAGTAGAAATGTACTTACCACCAGGCGGATTTGGTATTCGCGTCGATTCAGCTGTATATCCGGGATATTCAATACCACCTTTCTATGATTCGATGGTTGCTAAATTAATTGTTCACGGAAAAACACGTGAAGAGGCAATTGCAAAAATGAAGCGAGCGCTCAGTGAGTTTGTCATTGAAGGCGTACATACAACAATCCCGTTCCATTTGCAATTGCTAGATCATCCTGATTTTGTAAAAGGTGAGTTTAACACGAAATTTTTGGAAGAGCATGAACTTGTGACGCAGTGATACATTAAAGGAGGTTTTTTTCATGGCTGAACATATGTTAGATATGGGTCAAGATACAACTCTTGGGAAAGTAGAAATTGCACCAGAAGTAATCGAAGTAATTGCAGGTATTGCAGCTGCTGAAGTAGAAGGTGTAGCGGCAATGCGTGGTAATTTTGCTACAGATGTTGTTGAGAAGTTAGGTAAGAAAAATCATGGTAAAGGTGTAAAGGTTGAATTAGCAAACGAAGATATTATTGTTGACCTTTATGTTGTGATGTATTTTGGTGTAGCAATTCCGGTTGTTGCACAAAAAATTCAAGACAATATTCGCCAAGCGCTCTTTACAATGACAGGACTTGAGCCAAAAGAAGTGAACGTTCACATCGTTGGCGTAACATTCGAAACACAAAAAACAGAAATCGAACCAGTGTAAGGGTGAAAAAAAGGTGCCTAGTAAAATAGGCATCTTTTTTATCGTTTCATTTCTTCACAAATTAAAATCCTCTAATTATTATACTATTTCAAAAAATGAGAAACATAAAAGAGAATGTTTCATTTTTCCAAAAAACGTACATTGTGATAAGATATGGAACTTGAAGTTAATCTTTTTATTATTTTTCAGCCTTGTACCCCGTGTGTGAAACGATAAATTGTGTTATTATCATTGTATTATAAGGTTGGAAAATCAATGAAAACTGCAAGAGTAAGTGAATTGACGGCTTATAAATTATAATAATATAACAAAGCATAAGGAAAGACTTGAAGTATAAAGGAGAGTTACAATGAAACGTAGGACGGCTAGAGAAAGAGCAATGCAAGCATTATATCAAATGGATATTACAGGAGAATTAGAACCGAAAGTAGCGGTGGAAAATACGCTAGATGAAGGTGAAGAAACAAATGAGTTTCTAGAATCACTTGTTGTAGGATTTGTAGACAACAAAGAAGAGATTGACGCAGCAATTCGTCAAAATTTAAAAAAGTGGAAGTTGGAACGTATTAGTATTGTTGATCGCAGTATTTTACGTGTAGCTGTGTGTGAGATGAAATACATGGAAGAAATTCCGCACAATGTAACAATTAACGAAGCAATTGAAATCGCAAAAACATTTGGGGATGAGGAATCTCGTCGTTTTATTAACGGCGTTTTATCTAATATAAAAGATACACTGTAATTTCTTTAAGGGGGAAACTTAAAATGGTAGCAGTAATCATCAAAGGAAATGAAGTTGCGGAGAAAAAACGAGCACAATTAAAAGAAGAAGTTGTGAAGTTAAAAGAGCAAGGGATTGTACCAGGATTAGCAGTTATTTTAGTTGGAGAAGATCCAGCATCTCGTTCTTATGTAAAAGGAAAAGAAAAAGGCTGTGAGCAAGTGGGAATCTATTCAGAGCTAATTGAACTTCCTGAAACGATTACTGAGGAGCGTTTGGTTGCTGAAATCGATCGCTTAAATGGAGACGACCGCATTAATGGCATATTGGTACAATTACCTTTACCAAAACATATTGAAGAAAAAGCTATCATTGAAAGAATTTCACCGGAAAAGGATGTAGATGGATTTCACCCAATCAGCGTAGGACGTATGATGACGGGACAAGACACATTCCTTCCATGTACACCGCATGGCATTTTAGAATTAGTAAAAGAAACGAATCTTGATATTTCTGGAAAGCATGTTGTTGTAATTGGAAGAAGTAATATTGTTGGTAAACCAGTGGGGCAACTGTTTTTAAATGAAAATGCAACTGTCACATATTGTCATTCTAAGACGCAAAATATAAAAGAATTATCGAAGTTAGCTGATATTTTAATCGTAGCCGTTGGACGACCGAAAATGGTAACAGCTGACTATATTAAAGAAGGTGCGGTTGTAATTGATGTTGGTGTTAACCGTTTAGAAACAGGCAAACTTTGTGGTGATGTTGATTTTGACAATGTATTAGACGTTGCAGGTTACATTACGCCTGTGCCAAAAGGGGTCGGCCCAATGACTATTACAATGCTTCTTCACAACACTGTGGAGTCTGCAAAGCGTGCAGGTGTTGTTTGTCAATAATTTGAATCGGCTATGAGGAGAGAGAAATGGAGAAACAATATTTAACCGTTACAGCATTAACACGCTATATTAAAACAAAAATAGAGTATGATCCGCATTTACAGTCTGTTTGGTTAAAAGGAGAAATTTCCAACTTTAAATATCATAGTCGTGGTCATATGTATTTTACATTGAAAGATGAAAATGCAAGAATTGCAGCGGTTATGTTTGCGGGTCATAATCGTAACATTAAATTCAGACCGGAAAATGGAATGAAAGTACTTGTAAAAGGAAAGATTTCTGTTTACGAGGCGAGTGGTTCTTATCAAATTTATATTCAAGACATGCAGCCTGATGGAATTGGAAACTTACATTTAGCTTATGAGCAATTAAAAGTTCGTTTAGAGGAAGAGGGCTTGTTTTCTCAAATTTATAAAAAAATAATTCCTCCGTATGCTAAAACAATAGGTGTAATCACGTCGCCAACAGGAGCAGCAATTCGCGATATTATAACAACAATTAAACGTCGTTATCCAATTGGAAATGTTATTGTGTTTCCTGTACTTGTACAAGGGGAGTCAGCAGCTCCCTCGATTGTACAAGCAATTCGTACAGCGAATGAAATGGGAGATATTGATGTTTTAATTGTTGGACGTGGTGGAGGCTCTATTGAAGAATTATGGGCCTTTAATGAGGAAGTAGTTGCAAGAGCAATTTTTACAAGTGAGATTCCGATTATTTCGGCTGTAGGCCATGAAACAGATTTTACAATCGCAGATTTTGTCGCGGATTTACGTGCACCAACACCGACTGCAGCAGCTGAGCTGGCGGTACCTAATACTATAGAGTTACAAGAAAAGGTATTACAAAGAACTCTGAGATTGCAAAGAGCAATGAGAGAGAGAGTACATAAAAAAGAAGAAAAACTGCAAGTGTTACAAAAATCTTACGCGTTCCGTTATCCAAGGCAAGTGTACGAGCAAAAAGAAGAGCAGTTAGACAGGGCTCTTGAACAACTTGTTTTAGCGAAAGAGCGTTATATAGATAAAAAAGTAAATCAATTAAAGCAACTTTCATTTTATTTAGAAAAGCACCACCCATCTCAAAAAATTATACAAACGAAAACGGCAATTGAAACGTTGCAAAAGCAGTTGCAACGTGAAATGCAAACATTACTTCAAACGAAGGAGTTCGTATTTGTGAGAGCGGCTCAAAAGCTTGAGGTATTAAGCCCGCTTAAAGTAATGATGAGAGGGTATGGGCTTGTATACGATGAAGAGAAACAAGTATTAAAAAGCGTGAAAGATGTTAGCCTTGGAGATGCTGTTTCGGTTCAATTACAAGATGGAATACTAGATTGTAGCGTATCAAGCATAGAGGAGCGTGAATTGAATAATGGAAAATAAGTTAAGCTTTGAAGAAGCAATTTCGCAGCTTGAGCATCTCGTTTCTAAGCTTGAACAAGGTGATGTACCTTTAGAGGAAGCGATTTCTTACTTTAAGGAAGGCATGGAATTATCTAAGCTTTGTGATGAGAAATTGAAAGATGTACAAGAACAAATGGCAGTTATCCTTGGGGAAGATGGAGAGCTTAAACCGTTTACTGCTTTAGGAGATGAAGCATAGTGACACATATAGCTTTTGATGCTTTTTTGAAAGAGAGTAAAACTTTCGTAGAAGAAAAGCTTGTAAGCTATGCAAATGAATTACAATGTCCAAATGTGCTTCGTGAAGCGATGGCATATTCTTTGGAAGCGGGTGGGAAACGTCTCCGCCCGTTACTTTTATTTGCAACGTTACAAGCGTTTGGGAAAGAAAGAAATCTTGGAGTGGGTGCAGCTTGTGCCCTTGAAATGATTCATACATATTCGTTAATTCATGATGATTTACCTTGTATGGATGATGATGATCTAAGACGAGGAATGCCTACAAATCATAAAGTATTTGGTGAAGCAATGGCAGTTTTAGCAGGAGATGGTTTGTTGACATATGCTTTTCAAGTTATTATGGCATATGAGCAAAAAGAAATCTCTGCTGAAAAAAAAGTAAGACTTGTACTTGAGCTTGCGAAAGCAGCAGGACCTGAAGGAATGGTTGCTGGACAAGTGGCAGATATGGAAGCTGAAGGAAAACGACTTACAATTAATGAATTAGAGTACATCCATAAGCATAAGACAGGTAAACTGCTTGAGTTTGCTGTACTTGCAGGAGCGATACTTTCTGAAGCTACAGAAGAGCAAGAAGAGAAGTTACTTGCATTTGCGAAATATATCGGTCTAGCTTTCCAAATTAGAGATGATATTTTGGATGTAGAAGGAACAGAAGAAGAGATTGGAAAACCGATTGGTAGTGATGCTTCCAATGAAAAGAGCACATATACGACGTTATTTACTGTAGATAGAGCAAAATCTATTTTAGAGGAGAAAATTGCAAAAGCAAAAGATTCTATTAGCTCCTTACAATTACAAGATGAATATTTACTATCAATTTGTGATTTAATCGCAAAACGTAATAACTAATATAACAGCGTTTTCATTTGTTGAGTCATTCATCATTTTATGATATAAATGTAGGAAAAGGTTTTTCTTTTCTTGTTATTGGCAAAAATATATGTAGATTACATTGCCGTTATCACTTCGTGTTAGCGGCTGTTTTTTTCATCACGTAAAGAAATATGATGTATAATATGATAAGTGAAAAAATGGAAGTGTTTTCTGAAAGCAGGACAAGATAAGAAGAATAGAAAAGATAATTTCTTGTGTTGTTTAAATGTTTCTTATAATATTTGACATGTTGACAGATTATGAAATGAAAGTGAGTGATCCATGTGGATCTAACGCAAATTCAAAACCCTAGTTTTTTGAAAGATATGTCTATCAGTGAACTAGAGGGGTTGAGTGAGGATATTCGTAAGTTTTTAATTGAAGAGCTCTCTCAAACAGGTGGACATATTGCACCTAATTTAGGTGTAGTAGAACTCACAATTGCTCTGCATAAATTATTTGATAGTCCGAAAGATAAGTTTTTATGGGACGTAGGACATCAATCCTATGTACATAAAATTTTAACAGGGCGTGCGAAAGAATTCGGCACATTAAGGCAATACGAAGGTCTATGTGGTTTTCCAAAACGCTGCGAGAGTGAGCATGATGTTTGGGAAACTGGTCATAGTTCGACGTCGTTATCTGCTGCAATGGGAATGGCTCTAGCACGTGATTTAAAGAAAACGGAAGAATACGTTATACCAATCATTGGCGATGGTGCATTAACAGGCGGAATGGCTTTAGAGGCATTGAACCATATTGGGCATGAAAAAACGGACATGATTGTTATTTTGAATGACAATGAAATGTCAATTGCACCAAACGTCGGTGCACTTCATAATGTACTTGGTCGTTTACGTACCGCAGGGAAGTACCATTGGGTAAAAGATGAACTAGAGTATATATTGAAGAAAATCCCAGCAGTCGGCGGGAAAGTTGCTGCGACAGCAGAGAAAATAAAAGATAGTCTAAAATATTTACTAGTATCAGGCGTCTTTTTTGAAGAATTAGGCTTTACATATTTAGGTCCGGTCGATGGGCATGATTATGAAAAGTTATTCGAAACGTTGCAATATGCAAAGAAAACAAAAGGCCCAGTACTTGTTCATGTTATTACGAAAAAAGGAAAAGGTTATAAACCAGCTGAGAGTGACGTTATTGGAACTTGGCATGGAACAGGACCGTATAAAATTGAGTCAGGTGACTTCGTTAAACCGAAGGAAGTTGCACCAGCATGGAGTGCTGTTGTTAGTGAAACAGTGCTTAAGCTAGCGAGAACGGATGAACGTATCGTTGCAATTACGCCTGCAATGCCTGTTGGATCGAAACTTGAGAAATTCCAAAAAGAATTTCCGAATCGTATGATTGATGTAGGTATTGCAGAGCAGCATGCTACAACAATGGCTGCTGGTATGGCAACGCAAGGAATGAAGCCATTCTTAGCAATTTATTCAACGTTTTTACAAAGAGCATATGACCAAGTTGTTCATGATATTTGTCGCCAAAATTTAAATGTTTTCATTGGAATAGATCGTTCTGGATTAGTTGGAGCAGACGGTGAAACGCATCAAGGTGTATTTGACATCTCGTTTTTACGTCATTTGCCGAATATGGTACTTATGATGCCGAAAGATGAAAATGAAGGACAACATTTAGTATATACAGCGATGCAATACGAAGATGGACCGATTGCTTTACGTTATGCACGCGGCAATGGACTTGGAGTTCAAATGGATGAAGAATTAAAGGCGATTCCAATTGGTACATGGGAAACGTTAAAAGAAGGCACACAAGCAGCAATTTTAACGTTTGGTACGACAATCTCGATGGCAATGGAAGCAGCTGAGCGTCTTGAACAAGCTGGAGTATCAGTGAAAGTAGTGAATGCTCGCTTTATTAAGCCGATGGACGAAGCATACTTACATGAGCTTTTAGGGAAAAATATACCGATTTTAACGATTGAAGAGGCTTGTTTAATCGGTGGCTTTGGAACGGGAGTAGTTGAATTTGCTTCTGAGAACGGATACCATAGTGCTTTAATTGAACGAATGGGTATTCCTGATCGCTTCATAGAGCATGGTAGTGTAACAAAACTGTTAGAAGAAATTGGTTTAACGACAGATGCTGTTGTAGACCGTATTCATACAATGATTCCATCAAAACAAAAAAGGGCGTAACAAATGAGCGTAAAAAAAGAAAGAGTAGATGTACTATTAGTAGAGCGAGGACTTATAGAAACGCGTGAGAAGGCTAAACGTGCTGTTATGGCAGGTCTTGTATATGCGAATGAAATGAGACTCGATAAGCCAGGGGAGAAAATCTCGCAAGATACGGAGATTACGGTGAAAGGGCAAGTTATGCCGTATGTAAGCCGTGGTGGTTATAAGCTTGAAAAGGCATTAGAAACATTTCAACTTGATTTACAAGATAAAGTTATGATAGATATTGGTTCATCAACTGGTGGTTTTACAGACTGTGCGCTTCAAAATGGGGCGAAGTTATCCTACGCATTAGATGTAGGATATAATCAACTTGCGTGGAAATTGCGTCAAGATGAGCGTGTTGTTGTGATGGAACGAACGAACTTCCGTTACGTGACACCGGCAGATTTAGAGCGTGGTTTACCGCAGTTTGCAAGTATTGATGTTTCATTTATATCATTAAGGCTTATATTGCCGGTTTTAAAAACAATGCTTATGCCAAATGGTGATGTAGCTGCATTGATTAAACCTCAGTTTGAAGCTGGACGAGAACAAGTCGGGAAAAAAGGCATTGTTCGTGATAGAAAGGTACATGAAGCTGTCGTGGAAATGATTGTCGATTTTGCTCTTAAGGAAGGCTATAATGTCGAAGGTTTAACATTCTCACCAATTACGGGTGGAGATGGAAATATTGAATTTTTAATTCATCTAAAGTGGCACGGTGAGCGTGAGAATGGCGAAAATCATTCTCCAGTTTCTATTGAGCAAGTTGTTACAGAAGCGCATGATGTTCTAAAACAAAAAGGGAAAGGGGAATAACATATGTTGTTCCTCTTTTTGTTGTAATCCTATAATGATTGTTTTTATAATTGTAAAAACAATTGTGTACAAGTAACGGATTATACGTTAACATAAATAAATGAAGTATACCAATGTTTAAACTATGGTAAGAGATAGTGTGAGGTGCAAATGTATGAATAAAGGTCAGCGCCATATTAAAATCAGGGAAATTATTGCGAACAAAGAAATTGAAACACAAGATGAACTAGTTGATATTTTACGTAATGTGGGGTTTAATGTAACGCAAGCAACAGTATCGCGCGATATTAAAGAACTGCACTTAGTGAAGGTGCCGTTACATGATGGTCGCTATAAATATAGCTTGCCAGCAGATCAACGATTTAATCCGTTGCAAAAATTAAAACGAAATCTAGTGGATTCATTTGTAAAATTAGACACGGCAGGACATATGCTTGTGCTAAAAACATTGCCTGGTAACGCTCATTCACTTGGTGCACTTATTGATCATTTAGAGTGGGATGAGATCGTCGGAACCATTTGTGGTGATGATACTTGCTTAATTATTTGCCGTACACCTGAAGATACAGGTGTTGTCTCTGATCGTTTCTTAAATATGCTGTAACAGAAAAATCTTGTTTACTTTCCTCTGTAAAGTGGAAAGTAAACAAGATATTTTTATTGGCGAAAAATACGGATTTTCAAATACAATACATTATTTTTTTTGAATGAAGTTAGAAAATAGGTGGATTGACCCGTAAAACGAATGTTTGGTACAATGGAGCGGGTTAGAAGAGTAATTTATACATACAAACATACAGTATAACTATTTGAATGAAGAATACTGAGAAAAGCCCTTAATAGGGGATTAGTTTATAACGAGGTGAATGGGGCATTGTTATCGGAATTATCGATCAGAAACTTTGCTATTATTGAGGCATTAAATATTTCTTTTCAAAAAGGTTTAACCGTTTTAAGTGGTGAAACAGGAGCTGGAAAATCTATTATTATTGATGCAATTAGTTTGCTTGTTGGTGGCCGTGGTTCAGCAGAATTTGTTCGATATGGAACAGAAAAGGCTGAGATAGAAGGATTATTCTATGTAGAAGATGACAAGCATCCATGTATCGCAAAGGCAGAAGAGTTAGATATAGAAATAGAAGATGGCATGATTATTTTGAAGCGTGACATCGCTGCGAACGGAAAAAGTGTCTGTCGTGTAAATGGGAAACTTGTTACACTCAGCATATTAAAAGAGATTGGAAAAACGCTAGTTGATATTCATGGACAGCATGAAACACAAGATTTAATGAATGAAGAGCGTCATATGTTTATGCTTGATCATTTTGATGGAAATCGCATTGTTAAACAATTGAACATATATCAAAATGTATATACAGACTATGAGAAGTTAAAAAAACAGCTGAAATCTTTAAGTGAAAATGAACAACAAATGGCCCATCGTCTAGATTTAATTCAATTCCAACATGAAGAAATTCGTAAGGCAGATTTAAAAATGGATGAAGAATATGAATTGACTGAGGAACGATTAAAAATCTCCAATTTTGAAAAGATTTATAAAGCATTAGGAGATGCGTATCGTTCGTTAAGTGGAGACGGACAGGGATTAGATCACGTAAGAAATGCAATGGGACAAATGGAGAGTATTACGCACTTAGATGAAGCGTATCAAGAAAATCATGATTCAATTGCAAATAGTTATTACTTATTAGAAGAAGTTGCATACCAGCTTAGAGAAAAGTTAGATATGATGGAATATGATCCGAAACGTCTAGATGAAATTGAAACACGTTTGAATGAAATCCGTATGTTAAAGAGAAAGTATGGAAATACTGTAGAAGAGATTTTAGCGTATGCTGATAAAATCGAACAAGAAATTTTTACGATTGAAAATAAAGACGTACATATTGAAACGACGAGAAAGCAGTTAACGAAATTAGAAGGTGTTATTGTAAAAGAAGCAACGTTGTTAAGTACTATGCGTCATGAGCTTGCAGACCATCTTACAAGCGCTATTCATAAAGAATTAAAAGAACTATATATGGAAAAAACGAAATTTGAAGTGAGAATTATGAAGAGGGTAGGAAATGTAGAAGAACCTCTCGTGGAAGGAACACCGGTAAAACTTACGGCGGATGGCTACGATCATGTGGAATTTTATATTTCAACGAATCCGGGTGAACCGTTAAAGCCACTTTCAAAGGTCGCTTCTGGCGGAGAGTTATCTCGTATTATTTTAGCTTTAAAAAGCATTTTTTCTAAGCATCAAGGTGTTGCATCTGTTATTTTTGATGAAGTGGATACGGGTGTGAGTGGTCGGGTTGCACAGGCTATTGCGGAAAAAATTTATCGTGTATCAGTAAACTCGCAAGTACTTTGTATTACGCACTTACCTCAAGTAGCTTCAATGGCGGACTCGCATTTATTTATTAGAAAACAAGTGGCTAATGATCGGACGATTACATCGGTTACTGTGTTAAGTACGGATGAAAAAGTAACAGAAATTGCTCGAATGATTTCTGGTGTTGAAATTACAGATTTAACGACAGAGCATGCGAAAGAGCTACTTACGCAAGCGCATCATTTCAAACAGACAGCAGAGGCTATCCAGTAATGGATAGCTTTTTTTCTCAAATGACGATTTCTTAATTCTTCCGGTTATAAATAAAGCACTGCAAGGAGAGATTAAAAAGTGAAGCCAAGAGGCTGAATGTGGGGTAGGAGCGAGGAGAGTGAACAAATTGAAATTAGAAAGATTTCGAAAAATAATAGGTCTTTGTCTCCTTGTTTCTCTAGTTTTTATTGGATGTTTTAAACCGCTTCGAACGTTTATTTCATCGCCGAAGCAACTTGTTGTTTTTGAAGGACAACAATCAGAAATAGCATCATTACCAGTTTTTAAGGCTGCATCTACAAATCGTAATGTATTTACTGTAAGTTCAAATGAACAAGAACTTATGGTAAATTCTCACCAAAATGGTGAAGCTGATATGGTGTTTCAACTTGCTGGTTTTCCAGTGAAAAAAGTAAATGTGAAAGTATTAAAAGATTTTAAAGTTATTCCAGGTGGACAATCAATTGGTGTAAAATTGAACACAAAAGGTGTACTTGTTGTAGGCCATCATTTAATTCAAACTGAAAAGGGTAAAGTATCTCCTGGTGAAACAGCTGGTGTACAGATTGGAGATATGATTACTGAAATCAATGGTAAAACAATTGAAAGAATGAGTGATGTAGCACCATTTATTCATAATAGTGGAGAAACAGGTGAACCGCTTAATCTTGTTTTATTAAGAGATGGAAAATATATTCGTGCTAAGCTAACACCACAAAAAGACAATGGTGAATCCTCTTACCGAATTGGACTGTATATTCGTGATTCAGCAGCTGGTATCGGAACGATGACATTTGTACATCCAGATTCTATGAAATATGGAGCGCTTGGTCATGTAATTTCCGATAATGATACAAAAAAGCCAATTCAAGTAGAAGATGGACAAATTATGCGTTCGACAGTAACGTCTATTGAAAGAGGAAGTCACGGGAACCCGGGAGAAAAATTAGCAAGATTTTCACCGGATCGTGAAGTGATTGGTAATATTACAATAAATAGCCCGTATGGTATTTTTGGGAAATTAAACACAAATATGACAAACGGCATAATGGATAAAGCAATGCCTATCGCATTATCCCATCAAGTAAAAGAAGGGCCAGCGAAAATATTAACAGTTATTGATCAAGATAAGGTGGAAGCGTTTGATATTGAAGTTGTTAGTACGGTACCACAAAAGTTCCCGGCAACAAAAGGTATGGTTATAAAAGTGACAGATAAACGTTTACTAGCAAAAACGGGTGGTATTGTACAAGGAATGAGTGGAAGTCCGATTGTACAAAATGGGAAAGTAATTGGTGCGGTTACACATGTATTTATAAATGATCCAACGTCAGGATACGGTGTTCATATTGAATGGATGTTACATGAGGCTGGAATTAATATTTATGATCAAGAGAAAAAAGCGAGCTAATACATATTAGCTCGCTTTTCTTTTGAAAAATTCGTTGAAATTTTGTAAAAGCTCCGCAAGAGCTGTTTTTTGTTGTAAGATATAAGCAAAGGGTTGAACGTTTCGCTGTAATTCTATGATGGAATGTGTTGCGAAAGTAAAAAAATGAACGATAAACATATTTTTTTGTGATTTTATCGGAAAGTAAGAAACTTTAAAGGGAATTTTCACACAATTGTCGAACAATTCATGTAGCCTAGAAGCTTACACATGTCGGAAGAATCGATTCGGTAAGGGAGGAAAAACTGTGGAGAAAATTAAAGTATGTCTTGTGGATGATAATAAAGAATTGGTATCGATGCTAGAGAGTTATGTTGCTGCCCAAGATGATATGGAAGTTATCGGAACTGCTTACAATGGTCAAGAATGTTTAAACTTATTGAAAGAAAAGCAGCCGGATATACTCGTTTTAGACATTATTATGCCACATCTAGATGGTCTAGCTGTGCTAGAGAAAATGCGACATATTGAAAGGTTAAGACAACCTAGCGTTATTATGTTGACAGCATTCGGACAAGAAGATGTGACGAAAAAAGCGGTTGATTTAGGGGCATCATATTTCATATTAAAACCATTTGATATGGAGAATTTAACAAGTCATATTCGTCAAGTTAGTGGTAAGGAAAGTGCTACTATTAAACGTCCATTACCATCTTTCCGATCAGCAACAACGATCGATGGAAAACCGAAAAACTTAGATGCGAGTATTACAAGTATCATTCATGAAATTGGTGTACCAGCTCATATTAAAGGGTACATGTACTTACGAGAAGCAATCTCTATGGTGTACAATGATATCGAATTACTAGGATCTATTACGAAAGTATTATATCCAGATATCGCAAAGAAATATAATACAACAGCAAGTCGTGTCGAGCGCGCAATCCGTCACGCAATTGAAGTAGCTTGGAGCCGTGGGAATATTGATTCTATTTCGTCCTTATTTGGTTATACTGTATCGATGTCCAAAGCAAAACCTACGAATTCCGAGTTCATCGCAATGGTTGCGGATAAGCTAAGACTTGAACATAAGGCTAGCTGAGATTAGTATATTCAAAATAAATTTTTTTATAAAAGGTCAATGAGTTTAAAACACTCGTTGATCTTTTATTTTGTTGTTCCATGCATTCATAATTTTAGTGGGTAAGTTATCCGTGATATAATGGGTGATAATAAAAAGCCCTGCAAAACAGGACTATATTATTCTTCGTCTTTATTTTGTTTTTCTAATTCAACTAACTTTTGTATTAAAATATGCTGTGGCATATGCATAAGTTGTTCAAGTGGAACACCTAACGCTTTTGATAGGCGGACTGCAGTGTCTGGAGAAATTTGTAATGGTCTCATAGAAGTACCTCCTTTTTCGTATAGTATAGCATAAGATTGGGGGAGTGAGGATGACTCTTATATTTGCACATCGTGGTGCGGCGGGAACGTATCCGGAAAATACAATGATTTCATTTGAAGCAGCGGAGGCTTTCGGGGCAGACGGAATTGAACTCGATGTTCAATTAACGAAAGATGGAAAAGTTGTCGTCATTCATGATGAAACTGTGAATCGAACGACGAATGGAAAAGGTGCTGTTCGAAATTATTTATACGAAGATTTATGTAAGTTAGATGCAAGTTATAAATTTAGTGAAAAAGTAGGTTTTTGTAAAATCCCTCTTTTAGAAGAGGTACTGGAATGGCTTGGAAAAACGCAATTGCTACTTAATATTGAACTGAAAAATAATATAATTCCATATAGAGGCTTAGAGGAAGAAGTAATAACGCTTGTACGTAAGTTTAGTTTAGAGAATCGGACTATTTTTTCTTCCTTTAATCACTACAGTATGAAGAGGTGCCATATGATAGCTCCTGATATTCAAACAGCTATTTTGTATCGTGAAGGTTTGCATAGCCCGTGGGCATATGCAAAAAAGATGGGTGCTACTGCAGTTCATCCGAATTATCGTTATCTTCAAGATGCCATCGCTGAATTAACGATGGAAAGTGGTGTAGAGGTTCGTCCTTACACGATAAATGAAGAAACGCTTATGCGTAAATATTTTGATATGAACATATCGGCGATTATTACTGATTATCCTGAAACAGCAAGAACTTTATTACCGATAAAAAATGAGACCTAATATAATGGTCTCATTTTTTTATCGGTATGTGAAAACTTTGTTCTATCTTCTGAAGCGGGCTTGTACTTTATTTCTCTTACGATCTCTGTGTAAGACGAAGCCGCCGAAAATATAAAACCCGAGTGCAAAGCAAAGAGCGCCGATTAAAAATTGTAACCATAATATAGGGATTGGGGAGAATAAAATCCCAAATACAGTATCTCTCATTAGTTTAATACCAAGCACGGCTAATGAAATCGGGATGAGTGCTAATAATAGAGCGAGGTAACGCTGCATACATAACGCTCCTTTTCAGATTATTTTGTTTATTTTAATGATGTTATATGAAAAGGGGGTTTGTCAAGAGGTTGTTGAACGAGTAAGATAAGGATGTGAAAAATTTTGCAGAGATACTTCGAGAGGAAGTGTAATGTATGAAACAAAAAGTTTTAATTGTTGGAGCGGGTGAAGGTGGAAGTACACTGCTGAGTCTGTTACAAAATTCGAATATATTTCAAATTATAGGGATTATTGATAGTAATCCAATGGCGAAAGGACTACAAATTGCAAAGGAATATGGGATTCTGATTGGTGATAGTGTAACTCCGTTTCTTTCTATGCATATTGATGTAATGTTTGATATGACAGGTGATTATGATTTACATAAAGTTTTATTGGGAAGCAAGCATAAAGACACCCTTCTTATACCAGGGGATATTGCAAAAATTGTTACGAGACTAGCGCATGAGAAGGAAAGCTTAATTGGGAAGCTAGAAGAACAGACACAACAAGGGAATTTAATTTTAAATTCAACGCATGACGGTATGATTGTTATAGATCAAGAGGGACAAGTTCGTCTGTTTAATAAAAGTGCAGAGCGTATTATCGGATATAAGAAAGAAGAGGCGATAGGAAAATATATTTTAGAAGTTATTCCAACGAGTAAGTTGCTTCGTATTATACGCACGAAAAAAATAGAAGTGAATCATGAACTGACGTTAGAGAATGAAAATAAGATCATTACAACGCGTATCCCGATATTAAAAGAAGATGGAGAAGTTCAAGGCGCATTTGCGATTTTTAAAGACATTACAGAAGTTGTAGATTTAGCGGAAGAAGTTACAGATTTAAAAGAAATTCAAACGCTACTTGAGGCGATTATTAACTCATCTGAGGAAGCGATTTCGGTTGTTGATGAGAAAGGAAGAGGATTAGTTATAAACCCTGCTTATACGAAGTTAACGGGTTTAACCGAAGAGGATATTATAGGAAAGCCGGCTACAACTGATATTGTAGAAGGTGAAAGTATGCATATGAAAGTACTTCGGACGCGCCGAGCGGTACGAGGAATACATATGAAGATTGGGCAAAAGAAGCGGGATGTAATTGTAAATGTAGCACCAGTTATTGTTGATGGAATATTGAAAGGAAGCGTAGGGGTAATTCGCGATGTATCAGAAATTCAAAAGTTAACAAATGAATTGAATAGGGCAAGACAAATCATTCGAACGTTAGAAGCGAAATATTCATTTGATGATATTGTTGGCGATTCAGATGAAACGACGGCAGCTATTGAACAGGCAAAACTTGGAGCGAATACACCAGCCACAGTATTACTTAGAGGCGAATCTGGTACGGGGAAAGAGTTATTTGCGCACGCTATTCATAACAGTAGTAATCGAAAATACAATAAGTTTGTACGAGTAAACTGTGCTGCTATTTCTGAGACCTTATTAGAAAGTGAATTATTCGGTTATGAGGAAGGCGCGTTTTCTGGAGCGAAAAGAGGCGGGAAACGAGGATTCTTTGAAGAAGCGAATAATGGAAGTGTTTTTTTAGATGAAATCGGAGAGTTATCTGCAAATACGCAAGCGAAGCTCCTTCGTGTATTACAAGAAAAAGAAATTGTGAAAGTAGGGGGAACGAAAGCGATACCTATTAATGTTCGAGTGATTGCTGCGACGCATGTGAATTTAGAAAAAGCTATTTTAGAAGGGAAGTTCAGAGAGGACTTATATTATCGTTTAAATAAAATCCCGATTCAAATTCCTTCCCTTCGTCAGCGTAAAGGAGATATACCAGCGATTGCAGAAAGGTTAATTCAAAAAATTAATCAAGATTATGGTCGTAATGTAGAAGGACTCACCGATTCAGCCGTTTCGTATTTACAATCATATGAATGGACAGGAAATGTTAGGGAACTTGAAAATATTTTAGGACGAGCTATTATCTTTATGAATTATAACGAGATATATATTGATGTACATCATTTACCGCCTTTGCATAAAGAAGAACAAGTAGAGACGAAACAAAATAATTTATTACCTGAATTAGAAGAGAAGGCCCTTGAAAACCTGGTGACAGAATTTGAGGGGAATATTATCCGTGAATATTTAGAGAAATTTGATGGGAACAAAACGAAGACTGCAAAAGCGTTAGGAATTTCAGTTCGAAACTTATATTACAAGCTAGAAAAGTACGACTGTGCAAAAAATAGCATGCAATAAATTGCGTACCGTGCAATTTATTGCATGGTATACAAAAAGTGACAAAACGAGACAGAATATTTCGTTGTTTTCCAAAGTATTGATTTTACTGCGTTTTGAATGCGTTTTCATTATTGGTAGGACCACTTTCGAAAGTTGGCACGATATTTGCTTAATGAATAGACAAGGGACGACGGAAAGGGTTGATTACAAAATATGAAGTTAGAACACTTAATTGATCAAGCAGCAGGACAGCCTAAAAAAACTGTGGCTGTAGCAGTAGCTGAAGATCATGAAGTAATTGAAGCTGTAGCGAAAGCAATCCAATTACAGCTAGCTCAATTTCGTCTATATGGAAATCAAGAGAAAATAATAGGGATGCTACAAGAGCATGGGTTACAAACTTCAGAACATATTGAAGTGATTGCAGCAACGTCAAGTGCTGAGGCTGCAGAACTTTCTGTTAAAGCTGTAAAAAATGGCGAAGCAGATGTGCTAATGAAGGGGAACATCCCAACAGCAAATATTTTGAAAGCTGTATTAAATAAAGAGTGGGGACTTCGTAAGGGCAGCGTACTTTCACATGTTGCAGCGTTTGAAGTTCCAAATTACGATCGTCTTATTTTTGTTACAGACGCAGCGATGAACATTGCACCTGATGTAACACAAAAAGCTGCTATTATACAAAATACTGTAGAAGTTGCCCAGGCAATAGGAATTGATTTGCCAAAGGTAGCGCCAATTGCAGCGGTAGAGGTTGTTAATCCTGCGATGCAAGCGACAATTGATGCAGCGATGTTAACTCAAATGAATCGCCGCGGACAAATTAAAAATTGTGTCGTTGATGGACCACTTGCTTTAGATAATGCAGTATCACAAATTGCAGCAGAACATAAAGGCATAGTAAGTAATGTAGCAGGTAAGGCAGACATTTTACTCGTCCCAACGATTGAAGCTGGAAATGTGCTATATAAATCACTCGTTTATTTTGCAAATGCAAAGGTAGGAGCGATGATTGCTGGCGCTAAAGCACCGATTGTTTTAACATCACGTGCTGATTCAGCAGAAACAAAAGTATATTCATTAGCATTGGCAGTTGCGACTGCTTCAAAATAAACCAAATAGGGTAAAACAATTAGGGGGAAACGACAATGACATTAGAAATCTTCGAATACTTAGAAAAATATGATTATGAGCAAGTGGTATTTTGTCAAGATAAAGAATCTGGTTTAAAAGCAATCATTGCAATCCATGATACAACACTTGGACCAGCCCTTGGTGGAACAAGAATGTGGACATATGATTCTGAAGAAGCGGCGATTGAAGATGCATTGCGTCTTGCAAAAGGGATGACATACAAAAATGCAGCAGCTGGTTTAAACTTAGGTGGTGCAAAAACAGTAATTATCGGTGATCCACGTAAAGATAAAAGCGAAGCGATGTTCCGTGCATTAGGACGCTACATTCAAGGACTAAACGGACGATACATTACAGCTGAAGATGTTGGTACAACAGTAGATGATATGGATATTATCCATGAAGAAACTGATTTTGTAACAGGGATTTCACCATCATTCGGTTCTTCTGGTAACCCATCTCCAGTAACTGCATACGGTGTTTACCGTGGTATGAAAGCAGCTGCAAAAGAAGCATTTGGTACAGATAACCTAGAAGGAAGAGTAATTTCTATTCAAGGTGTTGGTAACGTAGCGTATCACCTATGCAAACATTTACACGCTGAAGGAGCAAAATTAATCGTTACAGATATTAATAAAGAAGCTGTACAACGTGCAGTAGAAGAATTCGGTGCAACAGCAGTTGAGCCAAATGAAATTTACGGTGTTGAATGTGATATTTACGCACCATGTGCATTAGGCGCAACAGTTAATGATGAAACTATTCCACAACTTAAAGCAAAAGTAATCGCAGGTTCTGCAAATAACCAATTAAAAGAAGATCGTCACGGTGACTTCATTCATGAAATGGGTATTGTATACGCACCAGACTATGTTATTAATGCAGGTGGCGTAATTAACGTAGCAGACGAATTATATGGATACAATAGAGAACGTGCATTAAAACGTGTTGAGTCTATTTATGACACAATTGCAAAAGTAATCGAAATTTCAAAACGCGATGGCATAGCAACTTATGTAGCGGCAGATCGTCTAGCTGAAGAGCGCATTGCAAGCTTGAAGAACACTCGTAGCACATACTTACGCAACGGTCACGACATTATTAGCCGTCGCTAATCATTCATATACAACTTTTACGAAAGGTGTGGTTACCTCTTATGAGGTTTCCACTTCCTTTTAAATTTATTAGTGGAGGTAGCAACATTGTCCTTAAATCGAATTCTTGTTATTAATCCGGGTAGTACATCCACAAAAATTGGTGTTTTTGATAATGAAAGACCCGTTTTAGAAGAAACAATTCGTCATGATGAAGAACAAATCGGAAAATATAAGCGAATTATCGATCAATACGAGTTTCGAAAAGAAACAATTTTAGAAGTTCTACATTCCCACGGTATTAACATTTCAAAATTGAACGCTGTTTGTGGGCGTGGTGGATTACTTCGTCCAATCGAAGGTGGCACGTACACAGTAAACGATGCAATGTTAGAAGATTTAAAAAACGGATTTAGCGGTCATCACGCTTCAAATCTCGGAGGCATTCTAGCTTATGAAATCGCTTCTGGATTAAATATTCCTGCATTCATTGTGGATCCTGTCGTTGTAGATGAAATGGAACCGATTGCTCGTATTAGCGGTATTGCTGGTATGGAACGTAAAAGTATTTTCCACGCATTAAACCAAAAAGCGGTTGCTCGTAAAGTAGCAGATGAATTAAATCACAAATATGAGGATTTAAATTTATTAGTTACACATATGGGCGGTGGTATTACAGTTGGTGCTCATAAAAAAGGAAAAGTTATCGATGTTAATAATGGCTTAAACGGAGAAGGACCATTTAGTCCAGAGCGTGCTGGTACAGTACCAGTAGGACAATTAGTTGAAATGTGTTTCTCTGGTGAGTATTACCGAGACGAAATGGTTAAAAAACTTGTCGGACAAGGTGGACTTGTAAGTCTTATCGGTACAAACGATGCAATTAAAGTAGAACAGATGGTTGAAAAAGGTGATCCTGAAGCAACTCTTATTTATAAAGCAATGGCATATCAAGTTGCAAAAGAGATTGGCGGAGCTAGTGCTGTACTTCACGGGAAAATCGATGCAATCGTATTAACTGGTGGACTTGCGTACAGTAAAATTCTTGTCGATGAAATAAAAGAACGTGTTCACTGGATTGCAGATGTTATCGTACATCCAGGAGAAGATGAATTACAAGCGTTAGCAGAAGGAGCACTTCGTGTATTACGTGAAGAAGAAGCGCCGAAAGAGTATGTTGTACGAGAAAAACAAACAGTAGCTAGGGGTTGAGATAATGGCAAGAGAATATGATTTAGTCATCGTTGGCGGGGGTACTGGTGGATACGTTGCTGCTATTCGTGCATCACAACTAGGGTTAAAAACTGCACTTGTTGAAAAAGAAAATCTTGGTGGTACTTGTTTACACAAAGGGTGTATTCCTAGTAAAGCTCTTTTACGTAGTGCGGAAGTATACGCAACTGCTAAAAAAGGAGAAGAGTTCGGAGTTATTGCAAGTAATGTAGAACTAAACTTTGCTAAAGTACAAGAGCGTAAAGAGAAGATTGTAACGCAGCTTCATAAAGGCGTTCAGCATTTAATGAAACAAGGTAAAATTGATGTGTTTGAAGGTATTGGCCGTATTCTTGGCCCATCTATTTTCTCTCCAATGCCAGGTACAATCTCAGTTGAACTTGCAAGTGGAGAAGAGAATGAAATGTTAATTCCAAAAAATGTACTTGTTGCAACAGGCTCTCGTCCAAATTCATTACCAGGATTAGAGTTAGACGGAGAGTATGTAATGTCTTCGGATCATGCCCTAAAAATGGAAACGCTTCCTAGTTCGATCATTATCGTTGGTGGCGGTGTAATCGGTATTGAGTGGGCATCTATGCTTGCCGACTTCGGTGTAGAAGTTACAGTATTAGAGTATGCGAAAAACATATTACCACTAGAGGATAATGACGTTTCAAAAGAAATGCAGCGTTTATTCAAGAAAAAAGGTATTAAAGTGGTAACTGGTGCAAAAGTATTACCAGAAACATTGGTAAAAGATAATGGAGTAACAATTCAAGCTGAACATAACGGTGAGAATAAAGCATTTAAAGCAGAAAAAATGCTTGTATCTGTAGGAAGACAAGCGAATACGCAAAATATGGGCTTAGAGAACACAGATATTGTTGTGGAAAAAGGATACATTCAAACAAATGAGTTTTATCAAACGAAGGAATCTCATATTTACGCAATTGGAGATGTAATCGGTGGCCTGCAACTTGCTCACGTTGCTTCGCATGAAGGAATTGTTGCTGTAGAACATATTGCTGGTAAAGAAGTTACACCAATTGATTATTCTATGGTATCGAAATGCGTATATAGCAGTCCAGAAGTTGCTTCTGTCGGTTTGACAGAACGAGAAGCAAAAGAAAAAGGCTATAAGTTAAAAGTAGGTAAATTCTCATTCCGTGCAATCGGAAAGGCACTTGTATACGGAGAATCAGATGGATTTGTAAAACTTGTAGTTGATGAAGAAACAAATGACATTCTTGGTGTTCATATGATTGGACCACATGTAACAGATATGATTTCTGAAGCTGGTCTTGCAAGAGTACTTGATGCAACACCTTGGGAAGTAGCACATACAATTCATCCGCATCCATCATTATCTGAGGCGATTGGTGAAGCAGCACTAGCTGTAGATGGAAAAGCGTTACACGCATAAAAATGTGGATTTAGGAGGTTATGAAAAATGGCAGAAGTAAAAGAAAAGCGCCATGAAGAGCTTGGCTTAAGTGATGAGCAAGTATTAGAAATGTTCCGTACGATGTTACTTGCACGTAAAATTGACGAACGTATGTGGTTATTAAACCGTGCAGGTAAAATTCCATTCGTAATTTCTTGTCAAGGACAAGAGGCTGCACAAGTTGGAGCGGCGTTCGCTCTTGATAGAGAGAAAGATTATGCATTACCATACTACCGTGATATGGGTGTTGTACTAGCGTTTGGTATGACAGCTAAAGAGCTTATGTTGTCTGCTTTCGCGAAAGCTGGAGATCCAAACTCTGGTGGTCGTCAAATGCCTGGTCACTTCGGTCAAAAGAAAAACCGTATTGTGACAGGATCATCTCCAGTAACAACACAAGTACCACATGCAGTTGGTATTGCACTAGCTGGAAAAATGGAGAAGAAAGATTTAGTAACGTTTGTTACATTCGGAGAAGGTTCTTCAAACCAAGGTGACTTCCATGAAGGTGCAAACTTTGCTGGTGTACACAAACTACCTGTTATTTTTATGTGTGAAAATAACAAATATGCAATCTCTATTCCGGTTGAAAAACAATTAGCATGTAAAAACGTATCAGATCGTGCAATTGGTTACGGTATGCCTGGATATACAATAGACGGAAACGATCCACTTGCAGTATACAAAGCTGTAAAAGAAGCAGCAGACCGCGGCCGTCGTGGTGAAGGCCCGACTTTAATTGAAACAGTATCATATCGTTTAACAGCACATTCTAGTGACGACGATGATCGTGTTTATCGTGATAAAGAAGAAGTAGAAGAAGCAAAGAAAAAAGATTCAATTATAACATTTGCAGCTTATTTAAAAGAAGCTGGCGTGTTAACTGAGGAATTTGAAAAACAAATGTTAGATGAAATTATGCATATCGTAAATGAAGCAACAGAATATGCAGAAAATGCTCCGTATGCAGCACCTGAAGATGCATTGAAGCACGTATACGCAGAATAGGGGGGAACGTTTCATGGCTGTAATGTCTTATATTGATGCTATTACATTAGCAATGCGCGAAGAAATGGAACGCGATGAGAAAGTATTCGTTTTAGGAGAAGATGTTGGTAAAAAAGGTGGCGTGTTTAAAGCGACACACGGTTTATATGATCAATTTGGTGAAGATCGTGCGCTTGATGCACCGCTTGCAGAATCTGCAATCGCTGGGGTAGCAATTGGTGCGGCAATGTATGGTATGCGTCCAATCGCTGAAATGCAGTTTGCTGATTTCATCATGCCAGCAGTAAACCAAATTGTTTCTGAGGCAGCAAAAATTCGTTATCGTTCTAACAACGATTGGACTTGTCCAGTTACAATTCGTGCGCCATTTGGTGGCGGTGTTCACGGTGCATTGTATCATTCACAATCTGTAGAAGCGATGTTTGCAAACCAACCAGGTTTAAAAATTGTTATCCCTTCTACACCATATGATGCAAAAGGCTTATTAAAAGCAGCAATCCGTGATGAAGATCCAGTATTATTCTTCGAACATAAACGTGCATATCGCTTAATTAAAGGTGAAGTGCCAGAAGATGACTATGTATTACCAATCGGAAAAGCAGATGTAAAACGTGAAGGTGATGATATTACTGTTATCACGTACGGATTATGTGTTCACTTTGCTCTTCAAGCAGCTGAGAAATTAGCGCAAGATGGTATCTCTGCACACATTCTTGATTTACGTACTGTGTATCCATTAGATAAAGAAGCAATCATTGAAGCTGCTTCAAAAACTGGTAAAGTTCTTCTTGTAACAGAAGACAATAAAGAAGGAAGTATTATGAGTGAAGTGGCAGCTATTATCGCTGAAAATTGCCTGTTTGATTTAGATGCACCAATTGCCCGTCTTGCAGGTCCAGACGTTCCAGCAATGCCATATGCACCAACAATGGAAAAATTCTTTATGGTAAATCCAGATAAAGTTGAAAAAGCAATGCGTGAACTTGCGGAATTTTAATCGGGGGGACTATACATGGCTGTAGAAAATATTACAATGCCTCAGCTCGGAGAGAGCGTTACAGAGGGTACAATTAGCAAATGGCTCGTTAATGTTGGCGATCACGTAAATAAATATGATCCGCTTGCAGAAGTAATGACTGATAAAGTAAATGCAGAAGTACCATCTTCTTTCACTGGTATTGTGAAAGAGTTAATCGCTGGTGAAGGTGATACGTTAGCTGTAGGTGAGGTTGTTTGTGTCATTCAAGTAGAAGGCGCAGATGAAGTAGCTGCAACAGCTGTAGAGGAAAAAACGAAAGAAGAACCAAAGGCAGAAGCAACTACGCCTGAGAAAGCACCGAAAGCGAAACAACCAACTGATGGAAAACCACGTTTTTCACCAGCTGTGTTAAAACTTGCGAGTGAGCATAATGTTGATTTAGATCTAGTAGAAGGTACAGGATCAAATGGTCGTATTACTCGTAAAGATATTTTAAAGCTAGTGGAATCTGGAAATATTCCGCAAGCAGGTGCGAAGAAAGAGGAAGTTGTTGCAGTAGCAGAGCGTCCAGAAGCACCAAAATCAGCGGCAGTAGCACCGGTAGCGCAAAAAGTAGAAGCTGCAAAACCAGTTTCTGTGCCGACAATGCCTGGAGATATCGAGATTCCGGTAACAGGTGTACGTAAAGCAATTGCAGCAAATATGTTACGCAGTAAACACGAGGCACCTCATGCTTGGATGATGATTGAAGTAGATGTGACAAACCTTGTGTCATACCGTAACTCAATTAAAGGCGATTTCAAAAAGCGTGAAGGCTTTAACTTAACGTTCTTTGCTTTCTTCGTAAAAGCAGTAGCACAAGCGTTAAAAGAATATCCTCAAATTAACTCAATGTGGGCTGGCGATAAAATCGTTCAGAAGAAAGACATTAATCTTTCTATCGCTGTTGCAACAGAGGAAGAACTATTTGTACCAGTAATTAAGCAAGCGGACGAAAAAACAATTAAAGGTATCGCTCGCGAAATTACAGAACTTGCAGGAAAAGTACGCACGAAATCATTAAAAGCTGATGAAATGCAAGGCGGAACATTTACAATTAATAACACAGGATCATTCGGTTCTGTTCAATCTATGGGTATTATTAATTACCCACAAGCGGCTATTTTACAAGTTGAATCAATTGTAAAACGCCCAGTAATTATGGATAATGGTATGTTCGGTGCTCGTGACATGGTTAACTTATGTTTATCACTTGATCACCGTGTACTTGATGGTTTAATTTGTGGTAAATTCTTAGGACGTGTAAAAGAAATTTTAGAAAACGTGTCAGAGAACAATACATCTGTATATTAATAAAAAGCTCGCATTTGCGAGCTTTTTATCATTTCATTTCTTCATTTGTATCCTACTATATGTACAAACCTTTCCCAGTAATCTTACAATGAATGATCATGTATTAGGAATTTGCGAAAATACATTGCTGATATATGGTATATAGATATAAAATAAGAAAAGAATAATTTTTTTGGCAAATCTTACTGACGAAACTGTAGTATAATATATTGTATTGTATGAAAAAGAGAGTTATTCTATATAAGTGTTTTATAGATAATGTGTAATCAGTCGTCAAAACATAAAGAGTATTGACTCCTGGTTTTTTTATTTTGCCGTAACAATGTTTCAGGAGGATGTCATGAAAAGAAGTACCGATTTTCTAAAAAGTTTAGATGTAAAACTAATTTTAATTTTGTTTGCATTTTGTGTTACGAGTATAGCCGCAATATATAGCAGTCAGCAAACCGGACAGTATGGAGATGCAAACTTTGCTTTGAAACAAGGTGTTAACTACGTAATTGGGGTTGTATTGTTACTTCTTGTTGCAAGCATTGACTTAGACCAATGGCAAAAGTTGTCTTGGCCACTTTATATCGCTGGGTTTGGTTCACTTATTCTTTTGAAAATACTGCCGGTTTCCAGTTTCACACCTGAAAAATTAGGTGCAAAAAGATGGTTTGTTTTTCCAGTAGCTGGACAAATTCAGCCATCGGAGTTTTTCAAAATTTCATTGCTTCTCATAATAGCCACTTTAGCAGTGAAACATAATGCTCAATATATGGCGCGGACATTCCAGACTGATTTGAAATTAGTCGGAAAGATAATGTTAGTATCTCTTCCACCTATGGCCGTTGTATATAGCCAACCAGATACAGGTATGGTGTTCTTATATGCAGCAGCTATCGCATGTATTTTATTTATGTCAGGAATTCAAAAGAAATTAATTGCGTTATGTACAGTCATTCCGGTGACAATATTGTCTACATTAATATTTATATTTTTAAAATACCCAGACTTCTTTTTTAATAAACTGGTTACTTTACTAAAACCTCACCAACAATCACGTATTTTAGGTTGGTTAGATCCATTTGATAATGTAGATCAAGGCTATCAAACACAGCAATCGATTTTAGCTGTAGGTAGTGGAGGTATGGAAGGGAAAGGATTCGGTGAAGGGAACGTCTATATTCCAGAGAAACACACTGACTTTATTTTCGCTACAATTGCCGAAGAAGGTGGATTTATAGTAGCAGCGCTAGTTGTGTTCTTGTTCCTATTACTACTATATCGAACAATTATTATCGGTTATTCTGCTGATAATTTATTTGGTACATTATTATGTGCTGGATCAATAGGAATACTAACGGTTCAAATATTCCAAAATATTGGTATGATCGTTGGATTAATGCCTGTAAAAGGTATCGCATTACCTTTCTTATCATATGGGGGAAGTTCCTTATTCTCGAATATGATTATGATGGGGCTCATATTATCGGTACGGAAAACGTATAAAAAATATATGTTTTCAGTTAAGTAAAAAAAGCTGGTTCGTTTAAAAACGAATCAGCTTTTTTTACATATATGCCCTTAAACGTTGCAAACTAAGACAGAATTGTAGTTTGCGACGTTTAAGGAGTGCAAAGTTATGGATATTTTTGAAGGAGCACGGCATCTTTCTAATGGCGAATGGGTTATCCGAGCGATTATAGCTTATATATTTTTAATTCTTGTTGCGAAAGCGATGGGGCAAAGGTCTATTGCGCAACTAAGATTTTTAGACGTCGTATTAGTGCTATTGTTAGGGGGAAACATTTCTAATGCACTATCTGATGAAAAAGTTGGGTTACTTGGTTCCATGATTACAACCTTTATACTAGTTGTACTTCATATTGTAAGCTCAGTTTTAATGTTGAAATGGGATAGGTGGAGACGTTTTTTAGAGCCTGCACCTATTATTCTTATACATAATGGTTCCATTGATTTTAGTAATTTAAAAAAAGCAAGAATTACGGTGGAATATTTATTTTCGGAGCTTCGTTTGCAAAATGTGAGCGATATTGCCACAATTAAATTGGCATTGTGGGAAGCAAGCGGTGTTGTTTCTGTATTTCAGTATCCAGAATATGAAACAGTTTCTCGTCTTGATCTTAAAGTGGCGGGGAGAAAATCTCCAGTTGCTTTTATTTTAGTGAAGGATGGTAGAATTCAGCAAGATGTTCTCGCTTTATTAGGAAAAACGGAAGAGTGGGCGAAAGAATTTTTAGAGAAGGGTACGGAAATCGAATCCATTATGTTAGCTACGGTAGATGAAGCATATAAAATAAATATTTTGTTAAAAAAATGAAAAACATACGCATTTTGTCGTTTCATACATATGATACAATAGTGTCGACAACAAAAAGGGAGGTGTTTCCATGGGATATGTAGAGGAATTAAGAAAAGTAGTTGGTCATCGCCCTTTAATCTTAGTTGGTGCTGTTGTACTCGTTATAAATGAAAGTGGATATGTATTATTACAGCAAAGAACAGAGCCGTACGGAAAATGGGGGCTGCCTGGCGGGCTAATGGAGCTTGGTGAATCACCAGAAGAAACAGCTTACCGTGAAGTATATGAAGAGACAGGAATAGAAGTAAAGAACCTCCGATTAATCAATGTATTTTCTGGAGCGAACTATTTTACAAAATTAACAAACGGTGATGAGTTTCAATCCGTAACGACAGCCTATTATACCGATCAATATGAAGGGAATTTTGTTATGAATAAAGAAGAAGCGGTTCAGCTTAAATTCTTCCCGGTAACAGAGCTACCTGATTATATTGTAGGATCGCATAAAAAAATGATTGTGGAATATATGAAAATTATGGAAAAATAAGATATAATAGTAGTGAAAGAAATACAAAAACACTGATCTGGTTGGTAGTCCAGACGCATGATTTCATGTCAGTAACCTTCCCCTCCGGGATGTCCAGTATTTCTAATTTTTTAGGGGGGGCTGTCAATGGAGTTGACAGTATATTATGATGGTCAATTTTTTGCAGGAATTATTACGCACAAAGAAAAAGGAAAGTTGTATGGAGCAAGGTATATTTTTGGAACGGAACCATCAGATGAAGAAGTATTTATATTTGTAAATGGTCCAATGTTAGCGCATTTCCAGCACTTTGCAAGATGTGGTGTGGAATTTAAAGAAAAGCAGCGTCCGAAAAATATAAAGCGTATCATACGGCAAGCCGCAAAAGAAGTAAATATAAAACGTTGTACAAAGGCGCAAGAGGCAATTAGTTTATCCTATGAGTTGCATAAACAAGAAAAGAAAGTGCAATCCAAAGTGAAGCGAGAGGCAGAAAAGAAGCGAAAACGTTTTATAAAAGTACAAAAGGCAAAGCAAAAACATCGAGGTCATTAAGAAAAGGTGTTAGAGCAAGAGCTCTAACACCTTTTCTATGCTGAAATACAAGTAAACTTACTTGTATTCTCTAAACATTAACTGGTAAGATACAAATAGGTAGAATTAGAGGAGGGAAAAGATTGATTAACTTTAACTTTTTTATGAATGATGTTGTCCGTCAAGCGCGTGAAGAGATTGTCTCTGCGGGATATACAGAATTGACGACACCAGAAGCAGTCGAAGAAGCATTTAAAAGAAATGGTACAACACTTGTAATGGTAAACTCTGTATGTGGTTGTGCAGGTGGCATTGCTCGTCCTGCTGCTGCACATTCCGTACATTATGATAAACGCCCTAACCACCTTGTAACGGTATTTGCGGGTCAAGATAAAGAAGCAACAGCAAGAGCTCGTGAATATTTTGAAGGATATCCACCTTCATCTCCATCATTTGCTTTATTGAAAGATGGAAAAATTGTAACGATGGTAGAACGTCATGAAATTGAAGGTCATGAACCAATGCAAGTAATTGCAAAACTACAATCTTATTTCGAAGATAATTGCGAAGAACTATAGGGAAGAGAAAAGACGGTACGTCCACGATCAAGTGGGTGTACCGTCTTTTTTATTTAGTTTTTAACATAATTAAACATGAATGATGTTATTATTTTATGCATGTTTTTATGCATCTAAAATGACTTTAATATTGTTTTTTGTATTTATTTTTATTTTGAATGTTGCATAAAAATGAAAGTGTTGATACAATACAAACATCGAATAAATATTCTATTTAACTTTTAAATATACATTATTAGGGGGAAGAAAGATGAAGAAGTTATTATCAATATCATTTGCACTTATTTTAATTGTAAGTATGTTCAGTGCTTGTAGTAATGGGGAAGAAAAGGCGAAGAGTGAGAATAAAAAAGTACTTGTTATGGGGACTTCAGCAGACTATAAACCGTATGAATACGTGGAAGCATCAAAAAGTGATGAAATTATCGGTTTTGATGTTGATATTGCAAAATATATCGGAAAAGAACTTGGGTATGAAGTAAAAGTGAAAGATATGGATTTTGGAGGATTATTAGCATCTCTTAGCTCAGGAAAAGTTGATTTCGTTATGGCAGGTATGACGCCAACTGCAGAACGTAAAAATAATGCTGATTTCACAGATATTTATTTTGTTGCTAAAAATATGATTGTTTCAAAAAAAGGCTCTAATATTAAATCATTAGAAGATTTAAAAGGAAAAAAAGTAGGGGTACAAACAGGATCAATCCAAGAAGAAAAAGCAGAAGAATTTAAAAAACAAGTCGATTTCAAAGCTGAGGGACGTGACCGTATACCAGAAATCGTACAAGAAATTAAAGCTGGTCGTTTTGACGCTGCAATTATAGAAGACACAGTTGCAAAAAATTATTTAGAAAAAATGAAAGAACTACAAGGAATTGAAATTCAAGAAGCACCAGAAGAAGTAGGTGCAGCAATTGCTCTTCCGAAAAACAGTGATAAAACAGAAGAATTTAATAAAGTAATTAAGAAAATGCAAGAAAATGGAGAAATGGATAAATTAGTGAAGAAATGGTTTGGCAGCGGAAAATAAGCTGCCTTTCACTTTTCTGTGAGGGGAATGAAAAGGATGAATCTAGATTTTTCGGCAATTACGCCTTCAATACCATATATATTAAAGGGCTTAGAAGTTACATTGAAAATTGTAGCTGCATCAGCTGTGGTAGGATTTATTTTAGGAACGTTATTAGCACTTTGCAAAATTGCTAGAATACGAGTATTAAATATTGCAGCAGATATTTATACGTCAATATTTCGTGGCACACCGCTAGTATTGCAATTAATGATTATTTATTTCGGTGTTCCGCAAATGATGGATTATGAGATACCAGCCTTTTTAGCAGCTGTACTTGCATTTAGCTTAAACTCAGGTGCATATATGTCAGAAGTGATTCGTGCCGGCATTCAAGCAGTCGATAAAGGACAAACAGAAGCAGCAATGGCTTTAGGTATTCCGTACAGTAAAATGATGAGAAATATTATTTTTCCTCAAGCTTTAAAAAATATATTACCAGCGCTTGTGAATGAGTTTGCGACACTTACGAAAGAGTCGGCTGTAGTAACTGTAATAGGAGCGACTGATTTAATGCGCCGTGCTTATATTGTAGGCGGTGAAACATTTAAATATCTTGAGCCATTACTGTTTGTTGGACTTATTTATTATATATTAGTAATTATTCTTACATTAGTCGGGAAGGCAATTGAAGGGAGAATGAAGAAAAGTGATTAAAATTGACAACCTTCATAAATCATTTGGAAAAAATGAAGTATTAAAAGGAATTACAACAACGATTGAAAAAGGAGAAGTTGTTGCAATTATCGGACCGTCTGGATCTGGAAAGTCAACGTTTTT
Organism: Bacillus cereus group sp. BfR-BA-01316; assembly: GCF_022664195.1. Taxonomy (NCBI): domain Bacteria; kingdom Bacillati; phylum Bacillota; class Bacilli; order Caryophanales; family Bacillaceae; genus Bacillus; species Bacillus cereus group sp. BfR-BA-01316. The sequence goes on along the minus strand of NZ_JAKUGX010000002.1, from coordinate 27,613 downwards.
ACGCTGTATGAATGTACTAGAAGCACCGACAGCTGGTCACATTTGGATTGGAACGGAAGAAGTAACGAATCCGAAAACAAATATTATGCATGTTCGTGAAAATGTCGGAATGGTATTTCAACATTTTCACTTATTCCCTCATATGACTGTATTAGAAAATATTACGTATGCTCCTATCAATGTAAAAGGAGTAACGAAGCAAGAAGCTGAAAAAAAAGCTGAGAAACTTCTAGAAAAAGTGGGGTTATTAGATAAGAAAGATGCATATCCAAATCGCCTTTCAGGTGGACAAAAGCAACGTGTAGCAATTGCAAGAGCATTAGCGATGGAACCGGAAGTTATGTTATTTGATGAACCGACCTCTGCGCTAGATCCAGAAATGGTGAAAGAAGTGTTAGAAGTTATGAAATCATTAGTTACGACAGGAATGACGATGGCAATCGTTACACATGAAATGGGATTTGCAAAAGAAGTAGCAGACCGCGTTCTCTTTCTAGATGGTGGAAAGCTCGTAGAAGATAGTAATCCGGAAGAGTTTTTTACAGCACCAAAAAGTGACCGTGCAAAAGAATTTTTGCAAAAAATATTGTAATATGTAAAGGTTAAGTGAACAATAGATAGAAAAGGATGACATTGCGTCATCCTTTTTTTATAATATTTTTAAAGACATTTATACATATAGGAGTAATGATATGTTTAAAATTGGATATAGAACAGTGAAAACAGCGCTTGGAACGGGTGCGGCAGTTTTTATTGCTCAGTTATTAGGATTAGAATTTTATAGTTCAGCTGGTATTTTAGTCATTTTATGCGTGCAAAATACGAAACGGAAATCCGTTCAAGTATCGTTGCACCGTTTTTTAGCTTGTGTATTATCGATGGTATTTGCGTTTTGTATTTTTGAAACGATTGGTTATACACCACTTGCGATTAGCGTATTGCTGCTTACCTTTATTCCGACTGCAGTTATGTGCAAAATTCAAGAAGGGATTGTCACGAGTTCGGTTATCGTTATGCATCTGTATTCATTAAAGCAAATTACATGGTCTATAGTTGGTAATGAAATTGCTATATTAACGATTGGAATTAGTGTCGCTTTATTAGTAAACATGTACATGCCAAGCAGTGAGAATAAACTGAAAGAGTATCAAGGGAAAATAGAAGACCATTTCAGAACGATTTTGTTTGAAATGGTCGTTTATTTACGAAATCGAGATAGTAATTGGAGTGGGGCCGAATTAATTGAAACAGAAATGATGCTGAAAGAAGCAAAAGATTTATCATTTAAAAAACTTGAGAATGAATTTATGCGTGAAGATGACTATTATTATCGGTATTTTGATATGCGTATGCAGCAATTTGAAATTTTGGAGCGAATGATACCATTAGCTGCATCACTATCTTGGACGTATGAACAAGCTGATATGATTGCAGACGTAATTGAAAATATAGGGAATTCTATTCGTCCTGAAAGTACAGGGGTCATTTCGTTAAGACAACTTCAAGAAATGCGAGAAGTATTTAGAGAAATGCCTTTACCAGTCTCGCGAGAAGAATTTGAAATACGTGCAAAACTCGTTCAACTTGTTTATGAAATGGAGCAATATTTACTCATTAAAAGTCGTTTTAAGGGAAAGGATAATATAAAAGAACTTATTTAGAAGGTAGGAATTATGTATGCCGTATCTTCTTTCTTTATTATTATGTCTTTCTTTATCACCAATCTGGCCTCTTGGTGATAACCCACGTGCTGGAGATCCTTTTATAATTGTAAATAAAGCAACGAATAAACTAGCTTACATTGATGATGGGAAGATCCAAAAGGTTTTTCCAGTAGCGACAGGGAAAACAAATGAATTAACCCCAGAAGGAACCTTTGACATTGTATTGAAGGCGAAGGATCCATATTATATTGCGAAGGATATTCCTGGGGGCTCTCCAAAAAATCCACTTGGATCGAGATGGATGGGATTTAATGCAAGAGGAACGGATGGAAGTAAGTATGGGATACACGGGACAAACCAGCCTAGTTCAATTGGAAAATATATTTCGCAAGGATGTATAAGAATGAAGAAATATGATGTGGAATATTTGTTTGATCGTATTCCACTTGGAACGAAAGTATCGATTGTGAAATCGAAAAAAACATTTCAGCAATTGGCGAAGGAAAAAGGGGCCATAGTATTTGGAAAAGTCAACGAAACGGTTGGCTTTTCTCTTTTCTATAAGTTGTCTTGACATGTGTACATAACCATGCGTTAATGAGAATATATAAAGATAATTGAGTAAAGGGGTTGCTCATATGTATTTAAATCCAAAAATTTCTTACATGCAGTTTTGTGTTGGTTTTCTATTTGTTATTACATTCATATTGGCAACTTTTAATATATGTTCTTACGTTGTAGCGATTGTATTTATGGCATTACTCAATCTTACTTTTGTTATTGGGGCATTTCAGCAGAAACAATATACAAGTTTTGTAATAGCACTTGTAATGGCCTTTTCCTTTAGTATTGTAGCAATTGTTATATATATAAAATAAAATGTTCATTATAAGATAGACTATCTCGATTTCGAGATGGTCTATTTTGTATGTGTAAGCAGTAAAAAAAGGACGAGTGAATCGTCCTTTTTACCAAAACATACTTGCGCCAGTAAGTAATGTTGTTACAAGCATAGAAATTAGCATTATATAAACCATAATTTTTTGAGCTTTTTTATGCATCGTTAAACCTCCTTGCAAATCAGTACAATTTCATTGTAACGAGAAATGAAATTGTGGACAAGGGGAGAGAAATGACAAATTTCGAGAAGTGTGTGTAAAGTATAACAGGAAATTTGCGTGCACGTGGAGAATATATTAGAAGATGGAGTGCAATTTTTTTGTTATGCAAGCTGAAGAATGGAGATACGATGATGAAAATATACGAAACAGATCGCTTACATTTAAGGGAAATTGATGAGTCGTATGCGGAAAAAGTTCTTCAATATTACGACAGAAATCGTGAGTTTTTAAAAGCATGGGAAGAGTATAGGCCAGATGATTTTTTCACGTTAGATTATCAAAAAAAAAGGTTACAAAAGGATAGAAGAGAGTTCGCGGAAGGTAAGATTATCAGGCTATGGATTTTTAAAAAGGGTGATGATACGAAAATTATTGGGTGTATTTCATTTAACCTAATCGTTCGCGGAATTTATCAGTCTTGTGTACTTGGTTATAAATTAGATAAGGAAGAGTTAAATAAAGGTTATACAACAGAAGCACTTAGAAAAGCAATTCAAGTTACCTTTGGAGAATTTCATTTACATCGTATAGAAGCACCGATTATGCCACGAAACTTAGCATCTATACAAGTAGTGACAAAGATAGGGTTTCAATATGAAGGTGTATCTCGCAAAATGTTGATGGTAAATGGAGTTTGGGAAGATCATATGCGTTGGGTGTTATTAAACGAGTAATAGAAAGCAGATGGATATCTAGATGTGTTAACCATCTGTTTTTTGTCTTGTATTTCGAAACTTTTGCGAAATTCTGTTATAATTAATGTTGTTACATACATAATGGTAGTGCAGGAGGCGCAGTCTTATGATTAATCAAGAACGTTTAGTAAATGAATTTATGGAGTTAGTACAAGTAGATTCTGAAACAAAATTTGAAGCAGAAATTTGCAAAGTGTTAACAGAGAAATTTACTGCTTTAGGTGTAGAAGTATTTGAAGATGACACAATGGCTGAAACTGGTCATGGTGCAGGTAACTTAATTTGTACTTTACCAGCAACAAAAGACGGTGTTGATACAATTTATTTCACTTCTCATATGGATACAGTAGTTCCTGGTAATGGAATTAAGCCTTCTATTAAAGATGGATATATCGTATCAGATGGTACTACAATTTTAGGAGCCGATGACAAAGCTGGATTAGCATCTATGTTTGAAGCGATTCGTGTCTTAAAAGAGAAAAACATTCCGCATGGTAAAATTGAATTTATTATTACAGTTGGAGAAGAATCTGGTCTTATTGGTGCAAAAGCGTTAGACCGTGAGCGTATTACAGCAAAATATGGTTATGCATTAGATAGTGATGGAAAAGTTGGTGAAATTGTAGTTGCAGCGCCAACACAAGCGAAAGTGAATGCGATTATTCGTGGGAAAACAGCTCATGCTGGCGTAGCACCAGAAAAGGGTGTATCTGCAATTACTATCGCAGCAAAAGCAATCGCAAAGATGCCACTTGGTCGTATCGATTCTGAAACAACTGCAAATATTGGACGTTTTGAAGGTGGTACACAAACAAATATCGTTTGCGATCATGTTCAAATCTTTGCAGAAGCTCGTTCTTTAATAAATGAGAAAATGGAAGCACAAGTTGCAAAAATGAAAGAAGCATTTGAAACAACTGCAAAAGAAATGGGTGGTCATGCAGACGTTGAAGTAAACGTTATGTATCCAGGATTTAAGTTTGCTGCTGGCGATCACGTTGTAGAAGTTGCGAAACGTGCAGCTGAAAACATCGGTCGTACGCCTTCTCTTCACCAAAGTGGTGGTGGAAGTGATGCGAACGTAATCGCAGGACATGGTATCCCAACAGTTAACTTAGCAGTTGGTTATGAAGAAATTCATACAACAAATGAAAAAATTCCTGTTGAAGAATTAGCGAAAACAGCAGAATTAGTTGTAGCTATTATCGAAGAAGTAGCGAAGTAAGTAATAAAGTCAAAAAGACGTGTGAACCAATTATGGTTTACACGTCTTTTTTTATTTTGATTCAATGGCTTTCACAAGGCGGATAAGCCAATATAGGAAAATCCATGGCAGTATATAGGTTGTTACGATACTTATTAAACGTGGAAGGAGCCCTGCTACGTTTATATCAAAAATAGGAAGTAATAAATAATTAATTAAGATGATTAATATAATAATGAGAAAGGTATAGTTAAGTTTACTATTTGATTTCATAATAAGTCACTCCTTTTACAATAATATCCATCTTTCGTATTAAGTATAGCAAAAATAAGGATAAAAAGAATAAGTAATTATTATATTGTACATGAATTTGATATAATAAAAGAACGAACGTTCTTTGAAGGGGGTGAGTATTATGCGAGAAATGTATCCGAAAAATGGACGTGTTATTTTACATGTAGATATGAATTGTTTTTTCGCATCTGTTGAAATTGCTCACGACCCATCATTACAAGGAAAGCCATTAGCGATTGCGGGGAATGAAAAAGAGAGAAAAGGGATTATCATAACATGTAGTTATGAGGCGAGAGAATATGGAATACGTACGACGATGCCTCTATGGGAAGCGAAGCGATTATGCCCACAATTAGTTGTGAAGCACCCTAATTTTACATTATATCGAGAAGCTTCATTTCAAATGTTTCAAATTCTTTCCCGTTTTACAGAAAAAATACAACCGTTTTCTATAGATGAAGGGTATTTAGATATTACAGATTGCTATGCGCTCGGTTCGCCTCTTGAAATAGCGAAGATGATTCAACAAGCGTTAGTAACAGAGTTACAGCTTCCATGTAGCATTGGGATTGCCCCAAACCTTTTCCTAGCAAAGACTGCTTCAGATATGAAAAAACCTCTTGGTATTACAGTACTTCGAAAACGTGATATCCCAGAAATTATTTGGCCACGATCAGTTGCAGAGATGCATGGAATCGGAGAGAAAACAGCTGAAAAACTAAAAGACATTCATATACATACAATTGAACAGTTAGCAAAAGGAGACGAACATATCATTCGCGCTAAAATTGGAAAGCACGGTGTTGATTTACAAAGGCGTGCAAAAGGTATGGATGACAGGGAAGTTGATCCGAATCAAATGGGGCAACATAAAAGCGTTGGAAATTCGATGACTTTCTCAAAGGATATGGACGAAGAAAAAGAATTACTTGATATGTTAGAAAGATTATCGAAATCTGTAAGCAAAAGGCTACAAAAACGAACTCTCGTTAGTTATAACATTCAAATTATGATTAAATACCATGATCGTCGCACAGTAACACGGAGTAAACAATTGAAAAATGCAATATGGGAAGAACGGGTTATTTTCCAAGCAGCATCACGTTTATGGAAGCAACACTGGGATGGTGATTCTGTTCGTCTGTTAGGTGTTACAGCTACTGAATTAGAGTGGAAGACAGAATCGGTGAAACAGTTAGATTTGTTTTCGTTTGAAGAAGATGCGAAAGAAGAGCCGTTACTTGCTGTTATTGATCAGATTAATGAAAAGTATGGAACACCTCTTTTACAGCGAGGTAGTCAATTATTACGTAAGCAAGAAAAGTCGTTTCAGCAAAAATTAGAAAATAAGTTTATGTAAAAGGTGTCATGAGGTAGTAAACATCATGACACCTTTAATTATTAACTTGCCTCTAAATCTAAAGACGTCTTCCACCCAGCGGCAGTAACGCCGGATTCTAAAAGCATTCTACTTACTATTTTTTCAATTAAGACAGCTGCATTTGTATTGCAATGTAATGTAGCTTGTATACATACTTTTTGGTTAGAATCAACGTCTTCACTGTACAATTCTTTTAAACCGATACCTTCTGAACTTACCATGTGCATGAGAAGAAAACGAATATGTGCTTCATTCTCTTCTGAACAAGTAAGAGAAAGTAAATAGTTTGTTTGCTCGGGTAAATCTTCTTTTGATTTATTATTCATAAATAGAGCGATCGGGCGTAGTAGTATATTTGCTAGTAAGACGCCGGCTGCACCTAACATAGCTGCAACGAGGAAGCCAGCACCTGTAAGAGTACCGACAGCAGCTGCACACCATAAAGTTGCTGCTGTATTTAACCCTCTAATACTAAAACCGTCACGAATAATAACACCGCCTCCTAAAAAGCCAATACCACTAACAACTTGAGCGGCGATGCGTGATGGACTAGCATCATGATCAAGCATGACGGATAATAAAACAAATATACAGGCGCCAAGTGATACGAGAGCATTTGTCCGTAGCCCAGCCATTCGATGTCTCCATTGTCTTTCCATTCCGATGCAAGCTCCTACAATAATTGCTATAAATAACCTTAATACGATGTCATACCATATCATCATGGTCACCTCCATACATATAAGTACATGTTATATTTTTTGAGAATGAGTGAGAAATACCCACTCATTCTCATTTTTACAACCAGCTATGAAATTTTTTAATATAAATTTTTTTCAGGAATTGTGTTAAGAAAGCATAACCTAATAATATTCCTACTAACCAAGGGAAGTAGCTTAGTGGTAATGCTTGTAAACCAATTGCTGTACCAAGTGGTGAGAATGGAATATAAATTCCGATTGCCATAATACAAGCGGTTAACAAAAGAACTGGTATTGCTGCTGTACTTTGAATAAATGGAATTTTCTGTGTTCTAATCATATGGACAATTAATGTTTGCGTTAGCAACCCAACGACAAACCAACCAGATTGGAATAGCGATTGTTCTCCAGGTGTATTTGCACCGAATACATTCCACATGACAACGAATGTGATAATATCGAATATAGAGCTAATTGGACCGATGCAAATAATGAAGTTACGCAAGTTTGCAGTATCCCATTTTCTAGGCTTCTCTAAAAATTCCTTATCCATTTTATCCCATGGAATTGAAAGCTGTGAAATATCATAAAGTAAGTTTTGAATTAAGAGATGAATTGCAAGCATCGGTAAAAATGGAATGAAAGCACTTGCCACTAATACACTAAATACATTTCCAAAGTTAGAGCTAGCTGTCATTTTTATATATTTTAAAATATTGCCGAAAGTAGTGCGCCCTTCTAAAATACCTGCTTCTAATATAGTTAAACTTTTTTCAAGTAGAATAATATCGGAAGATTCTTTTGCAATGTCAGTAGCAGTATCAACAGATATTCCAACATCAGCATCACGTAGTGCAACGGCATCGTTAATACCATCCCCCATATAACCTACAGTATGACCATTACCTTGCAATACGCGAATGATGCGGGATTTTTGCATTGGATTTAGTTTTGCGAACACTGTTGTTTCTTCTGCCAGTTTCGCTAATGCTTTATCTGGTAAAGAATCAATTTCGTAACCGAGGACAGGCTCACCTATATTTAATCCCACTTCTTTACAAACTTTTCTTGTAACAATTTCGTTATCGCCCGTTAAGATTTTCACTTGTACGCCGTGTTTATGCAATGCTTGAATTGCAGAAGCAGCAGATGGTTTAGGCGGATCTAAAAAGCCGATATATCCAGTAAGGATCATAGCGGATTCATCTTGTACTGCATAAGCTTTATGATAAGGTTTGTTATCTTTCTTGTATGCTACAGCAATGACACGCATTCCTTCACTGTTTAAAGTTTCGCTAAGATGTTTTACATTTGCTCTCATTTCTTCAGTAAGAGGGACAATTTGTCCATCCACTTCAGTGTAATTACAAATTGATAAAATTTCTTCTACGGCACCTTTACAAACCATTGTATGTTCACCTGAAATATCTTTCACAATAACAGACATGCGACGACGAGCGAAATCGAATGGAATTTCATCTAGCTTTTGAAAAATTGATGGATCAAACTTATGGTTTTCCTCTGTATGTTCAATGACAGCTTTATCTATTAAATTTTTCAATCCAGTTTGATAGAAGCTATTTAAATATGCAAATTGTAAGACGCGATTGCATTCATTTCCATTAGGATCTAAATGACGAACAAGGACGACTTTATCTTCTGTTAAAGTTCCAGTTTTATCCGTGCAAAGGATGTTCATAGCACCTAAGTTTTGAATAGAGTTTAGCTGTTTTACAATTACTTTTTGTTTAGACATGTTCACGGCGCCTTTAGCTAAATTAGCAGTTACAATCATTGGTAACATTTCAGGTGTAAGACCAACTGCAACGGCAATAGCAAAGAAGAAAGCTTCTTGCCAATCTCCTTTTGTGAATCCATTAATGAGAAGGACGATGGGCGTCATAATAAGCATGAATGTGATTAAGAGCCAACTTACTTTGTTTACGCCTTTATCAAAGCTTGTTTCTGCACGTTTTCCGATAACCTTTTTTGCTAAAGAGCCGAAATACGTATCCGTACTAGTTGAAACAACAACAGCTTTTGCGCTACCGCTAACAATATTTGTACCCATAAAGCAAAGGTTTTCCATATCGAGCGGATTGTAATTTTTTTTCATGTTTTTCGGTAATATATGTTTATTTTCCGTATGGTAGCAGTTCTCGTATTTTTCTACAGGAAGTGCTTCTCCTGTTAAAGAAGATTGATTAACAAATAAATCTTTAGCGGATAAAATACGCACATCAGCTGGAACGATATCACCGGCTGAAAGTGAAATAATATCGCCAGGCACAAGTTCTTCAATTGGAATTTCCATTGTATGATTACGGTTTAAATTGGTTACGTTTTTTGTTTCATGTATAAATCCATCTATTCTAAAGACGCTCGCGGTTGTTCGAACCATAGCCTTTAACTTATCTGCCGCTTTCTGAGAGCGAAATTCTTGTAGAAAGCGAATCGTTGCACTTAGCAGTACCATTACAGATACGACAATTGTTCCTTGTATGTCATCTGTGAAAAAAGAGAGTGCTCCAAGAGCTAATAAAACAAAAATAAATGGATTTTTAAATGCCAGCAGAAATTGAATGTACCACGGCAATGCTTTATTATGAGCGATTTCGTTCGGACCATATAAAGAAAGTCTACGAGACGCTTCTTGTTTAGAGAGTCCATCTTGTGTTGTTTCTAAGAGTTTTAACGCGGAGTGTACATCCTGTGTTGCAACTTCCACTAATAATTCGTTATTTGCTTGCATGCTATCTTGATCGTAAGCATGCTTTGTTTCTTGTCTTTGTAAATTTAACATCGGTAGTTCCTCCTCTTTCATGAAGGAGGAAACAATCTGTTACTCGACTATTTAAAATTGGGAGGAACAGCTTCTTTCCTACCTACATGATAAAATATAAGTGTAAAACATATGGGTATCTGGGCCGAATCATCACTTGCCACTGTTCCTCACCTCCGTACAATTTAATAGTTTCTGAATATGCTATGTTTGTTTCATAGTAAGGTGCATAAAGACGTAAAAAGACCTTTACTCACAACGAGTAAAGGTCTGAATTCGCAGTCAAAAAGAGTCAACAACAAAGACTGTTATTAAACATAGATAAAAACAGTTTTTGTGTATGACAAAACATACGCACCTCTCCCTCGTTGAGTTTTAGCACTGTATAGCATAGGTACTGAAACCAGCTACGTTAAGAAAGGCCTTCATTCCGACCTTTCCTGTTGACCCATTGGCGTCTCTCGACATTTTTGGGCAGCAGCGTTTCTCTATACAGGAGCCTCACCTAACAGAGACCATATTCAATTACATGTTGAATGTTAGCACTGAAATTTTATAGTGTCAATATCTATTTAATCTGTTTTTTTGAAAAATTAAATAGATTCGTGATGACTATATAGTATGAAATAAGATGTGTTTTTTTGTAAATAAGGTGGGAAAATAATTTAATGAATATAAATAAAAAGCACTGATTATACAGTGCTTTTATTATAGATTATGAGATTGTAGGATTTTCAAAAATAACAATCTCTGAGCTATTTGTTGTTGAAACGCGTTGTGCGTAATATGTTAAAGCTGAAGAAATATATGTTGGTAACGTCTCATTTGTATGTGATGTTGTATATTCATGAATTAATTCTTTTAAAGTCGTCCACTCTAGTTGTGCTGGGTGATCAGAAACGAAAGAACTTACCCAGCGATCAAATGAAGATGAAAAATCAGTTTGTAAACGAAATACTTCTTTCATAATAAAACGCTCCCTTTATATGTGATATAGTTATATTACTACAAAACGCGAACGATTGTTAAGTTTTTATTTTGAATGTTCGTGTTGTATAGTTGTCTAGATGATTGGTTATGTAAATTCAATTTGCCATTTGAAATAACATTCCGTAAGATGAAAGATAGATTATATAAAGAGCTGGAGGAAAGAAAGTGGAATTTGTATTTTTAGGAACTGGTGCAGGTGTTCCTTCAAAAGGAAGGAACGTTTCAGCAATTGCCTTACAATTGTTAGAAGAACGAGGGCAAACGTGGCTATTTGACTGTGGTGAAGCGACTCAGCATCAAATTTTACATACATCTGTACGCCCAAGACGCATTGAAAAAATATTTATTACTCATTTACATGGAGATCACATTTTTGGTTTGCCGGGTTTATTAGGGAGCCGTTCTTTCCAAGGGGGAACGACGCCGTTAACAGTGTACGGCCCAAAAGGAATTAAACAATTTATTGAAGTAGCATTATTAGTAAGTACGACACATGTTAAATATCCACTTGAAATCGTTGAGATCACGGAAGAAGGTATTGTGTTTGAGGATCATGAATTCGGTGTAGAAACAAAAAGGTTATCACACGGAATCGAATGTTTCGGATATCGAATTGTAGAGAAAGATATACAGGGAGCTCTTTTAGTGGATAAGTTGCTGGGAATGGGTGTGAAACCTGGTCCAGTTTTTAAACGCTTAAAAGATGGTGAAGTAGTTGAATTAGAGAATGGCACAGTGTTAAATGGAAAAGATTTTATCGGCCCGCCTCAAAAAGGAAGAGTTATTACAATTTTAGGCGATACACGATATTGCGAAGCGAGTAGAGAGCTTGCGCAAGATGCTGATGTACTTGTTCATGAAGCGACTTTTGCGGCAGAAGATGAACAGCAAGCACACGACTATTTCCATTCAACAACAGAACAAGCTGCGCGTGTTGCATTAAATGCAAATGTAAAGCGATTAATATTGACTCATATTAGTTCTCGTTATCAAGGAGATACATATAAGGAATTGCTGAAAGAAGCAAGAGAGTTATTTTCTAATACAGAAATCGCGATGGATTTGAAATCATTTCCAGTAGAAAAGTAATATTCAAAAAAATGGTAACATATGTTTGCCATTTTTTTATTTATAATAAAAATTTTTTTTACTAAAACTGTTATCATTTTATATTTATATTGGATAACACAGAAAGTTGTAATGGTTTAGAGATATAGGATAAAAATATATAATATCGATTATTTAGAAAAACTGTTATATAAGTAGGACGACATACAAGTGATACAAATAGGGAAAATAGATTTTTATTCAGAAATTTTAAAATTCAACAAAAGTAAGCGTTTTATAAAAAACAAGCTATAATGAGGGCACATTATAATTTATCATAATTTACATCAAGCGTGTTAGCCATTTTTTGTAACAAACGAAATTGACTAAACAGTGAGAGGGCAACATGGAGATTATGAAAGGAAAGATATTACTATTATTTGTACTATATCTTTTTTCACTCTTTAGTTTTAAAGCGCCAAACGGTATGAAAGCAATAGGAGCTTTAGCAAGTGTAGCCGTTGCAAGTTCCTTAGTAGAAGCCTTTCAATTATACGTTGGTGGAGATTTAATGGGTATACCATTCTTTAAAAGAAGTCGGAAAATCAGTAGGTAGCCTAAGCGGAGTAGTGGGTGCAACTTTAGTTGCATTAGCGATGGGTGTATTACCTGGTTTATGCTATGCTTGTAGGGGCTTCTGTGTTAAACTTTGGATTGCTACCAGGATTTATTGCTGGTTATCTTATATCATTTTAAATGAAAGTAATGCTATATTTCTTATGTATTATGGTATCTGGCATTATTTCAGGATATATTGGTTCACTTTTATTCAAAAACTATCCAATTCGTACAGCGGAACAGATTCGTGGTACAACTGAAAAAGCAACAGATGCGGTAGCTTAATAAAATAGTAGAATAAATTTTTTCATAGAGATTTAGGGGGAGTTATAATGAAGTACCGCTCAGTGTTTGATATTATTGGTCCGGTTATGATTGGTCCATCAAGTTCACATACAGCAGGCGCGGCAAGAATGGGGCAAGTTGCTCGTCAGCTGTTTCGTCATGAGCCAGAGAGAGTTAGCATTTCATTATATGGTTCATTTGCAAAAACATACCGTGGTCACGGTACGGATGTAGCGCTAATCGGTGGAATACTAGGATTTGAAACAGATGATTTACGTATTCCAAGTGCGTTAGATATTGCAAAAGAACGCGGGATTGAAGTGGAATTCATTGAAGAAGATGCAAATGCTCCGCATCCAAATACAGCGAAAATTCGTCTGTATAAAGATGAAGAGGAAATTGAAGTTGTTGCTTGCTCAATTGGTGGCGGTAAAATTGAAGTTGTAGAATTAAACGGATTCGATCTTCAATTAACAGGCACGAGTCCAGCACTACTTATTGTAAATAACGATCGCTTTGGTGCTATCGCAGCTGTAGCTTCAATCCTTGCTAAGCATGAGATTAACATTAGTACAATGAGTGTTTCTCGTAAAGAAAAAGGAAGAAGGGCGCTTATGGTCATTGAAACAGATGAATTATTAGCAGATGAAGTAATCGCGGAAATAAATGGGCAACAAAATATTTGTCAAGTAACTATTATGGATTAATTGCAGGGGGGACACACCATGTTTCGGAACGCAGCGGAACTAGTGGCGCAAGCTAAAGAGCAAAATGTAAAAATCGCAGAAATTATGATTCAATGTGAAATGGAAACAAGAAATATCTCACGTGAAGAAGTAATTGCTGGAATGGAAAAGAACTTAGTCGTGATGGAACAAGCAGTAGAACGCGGTATTCGTGGTGTGAAATCACCGACTGGTTTAACTGGCGGGGATGCTGTGAAAGTCCAAGTGTATCTAAAGAGTGGAAAAGGCTTATCTGGAGATACAATTTTGGACGCAGTGAGTAAAGCTGTCGCAACAAATGAAGTAAACGCGGCGATGGGAATCATTTGTGCAACACCAACAGCAGGATCTGCTGGAACAGTGCCAGGTGTACTCTTTGCACTGCAAGAAAAATTACAGCCGACACGCGAAGAAATGATTGAATTTTTATTTACAGCAGGAGCTTTCGGTATGGTTGTTGCGAATAATGCTTGTATTTCCGGCGCGGCAGGAGGTTGCCAAGCTGAAGTAGGTTCAGCAAGTGGAATGGCAGCAGCAGCAGCAGTTGAGATGGCTGGTGGAACACAAGATCAAGCTGCTACAGCGATGGCGATTTCATTAAAGAATATGCTTGGTTTAGTATGTGATCCTGTTGCAGGGCTTGTAGAAGTACCTTGTGTAAAACGTAATGCAGCAGGAGCTGCGAATGCCATGATTTCAGCTGATTTATCACTAGCTGGTGTAACTAGTACAATTCCATGTGATGAAGTCATTGAGGCGATGTTTAGAATTGGACAAACGATGCCAGTAGCACTTCGTGAAACAGCAGAAGGTGGACTTGCAGCAACACCAACAGGTCGTCGTCTGCAAGAAGAGATTTTTGGTAAGAGTAATAACTAAAAGCATATCATATGATTAAAGTAAAAACGGAGCTCAAATAAAGTTGAGCTCCGTTTTTTATTTTTCTTTTGCTATTTTTTCTAATGTTTTTCCAAGATCGTGTGATCGTTTCGTTGCTTGTGTAATACATGAGATTAATGCTTGTTGAAAATTATGCTCCTGTAATACTTCAATACCTGCTTCAGTTGTTCCACCAGGAGAAGTAATTTCTTTTCGCAAAATAGAAGGGTGTTTTTCACTTGCTTTTAGCATTTCAGCAGCACCAATCATCGTCTGAAGAATAAGAGATTTTGCAACATCTTCTTTTAAACCAATTTTTTTTGCTGCCTCTTCCATTGCCTCTACCACGTAATAAATATAAGCTGGTCCACTTCCGGATAATGCAGTGATAGCATGCATATCTTCTTCTTCTACAACAGAGACGAGACCAATCGTTTCAAATAACGATGTTGCAATGCGAATATGTTCCTCCGTTGTATGTTCTGAAGGTGAGATAGCGGTAGCGGATTTTAAAATGGCCGCAGATGTATTTGGCATTGCACGAATAATCGGCACGTCTTTTTGAAGTAGGTTTCTAATTGAATGAGTAGAAACACCTGCTAATAACGAAATAATAAGCAAGTCTTTATTTATGTATTCTTTAAGAGGAATAACCGCTTCTGCGACATCTTTTGGTTTCATAGCTAGAAAAAGAATATTTGCATCAGCAAGTAATTCCTTTTTATTATGTGTACCTTTGACACCGTATTTTTTATGTAACTCCTGTAATCTTGTCTCGTTAGAACGATTACTTACAGTGACATGTTCTCCCTTAACAACATTTGAGTTTAATAAACCACCAATAATCGCTTCGGCAATAGAGCCTGCACCGAGAAAGGAAATGTTTTGCATAGACATGATGTTCCTCCTTTAAATTTGGTTAGAAATACTTATAAATGTACATACATTCGTTTTTTTATGGAAAACACCTCTTTTTATCTGAAAATAATGACAAATTTATAGGGAAGTTGTAAACTGAAGAGGTATTCATTTTTGAACCGGAAAAAGACAGGGGGGGCTAAGCATGACGGCGATTCATCGAATGGAGATTCCTGTTCCATTTGCAGTTGAGACAGTGAATGTGTTTTTAGTTGAGGGAGAAACATTAACGTTAATTGATACAGGGACAAATACAGAAGAAGCAAAGAAGGCACTAGAAAGTCAATTAGGTGCATTAGGGTATAAGATAGAAGATATTGAAACGGTAGTGATTACGCATCACCATGCGGATCATTGCGGACTTTTAAATATATTTTCTGAAAAAGTAAAGATTATCGGACATCCTTGGAATGAACCGTGGATTACACAGAATGCTGAATTTTTAAAGAGGTATCATGAATTCTTTAAAGAGACAGCCTTACAGTTCGGCGTTCCAGCAGTATTTCTGAATGGTGAGGCGTTATTGACGACGAAGACACTTAAATATTCTTGTAATAGATCGTTAACACATACCGTGAGAGAGGGAGATCGTATAGATTCGTTACCTGGATTTACAGTGATTGAAACCCCGGGTCATGCTTCCACGCATATTTCATTATATAGAGAATCTGATGGAATATTAATTGGTGGGGATGCTCTCATTAGTCATATTTCTTCAAATCCAATATTAGAACCACCATATGAAGGGCAAACAGAAAGAGCGCGTCCTTTATTGCAGTACAATCAAACGTTAAAACGTTTAAGTGAAATGAATATTTCACGGATTTTATCAGGGCATGGGGAAGATGTTCTGAATGTGAAACAACTTATTGAAACAAGATTGCAAAAGCAAGAGACACGTGCTTTTAAAGTGCTTGAACTATTAAAGGAAAAGCCAATGACAGCATTTGAAGTATGTGTAAAACTATTTCCGGTATTATATAAAGAGCAATTGCCACTTACTATCTCAGAAACTGTTGGACAATTAGACTTTTTAGCATATAATCAACAAGTGATGATTGATGAATCTTCACAACAATTGATTTATTATGCAAAGTAGGTGACAGCAATGACGGGACGTTTACAAGAAAAAGTAATCGTCATTACAGGTGCTTCTAGTGGAATTGGAGAGCAAGTTGCAATGCAGGTTGCAGAGCAAGGGGCGACGCCGGTATTAATGGCTCGAACAGAAGAGAAGCTACAAGCATTAGCAGACAAAATTAAAGTAACTTATAATACGCCTTGCTATTACTATGTATTAGATGTAAGTGAAGAAACGAAAGTACAATCTGTTTTTTCAAAGGTATTACAAGAAGTAGGACGTATTGATATATTGGTAAATAATGCTGGGTTTGGTATTTTTAAAACGTTTGAAGATGCTTCAATGGATGAAGTAAAGGATATGTTTCAAGTAAATGTATTTGGATTAGTAGCTTGTACGAAAGCGGTATTACCTTATATGGTAAAAAGGAACGAAGGACAAATTATTAATATTGCTTCATTGGCTGGAAAAATTGCAACTCCGAAGTCGAGTGCTTATGCAGCAACAAAACACGCTGTATTAGGATTTACGAATAGTTTGCGTATGGAGTTATCTAACACAAATGTGTATGTAACAGCAATTAACCCAGGACCGATAGATACGAACTTTTTTGAAATAGCCGATCAATCAGGTACATATGTGAAAAATATGGGACGTTACATGTTAAAACCAACATATGTAGCAGAACAAATCGTAAAGGCGATGCAAACGAAAAAACGTGAAGTAAACTTGCCGAAGTGGATGGGAATGGGGCCAAAGCTCTACGCATTATTCCCAGGTTTATTTGAACGTGTTGCAGGCAAATCATTAAGTAAAAAATAGAAGATTTCCATATGGAAATCTTCTGTTTTTTTTATTTTCCAGTCACATAATCGTAAACGATATCCTCAACAGCCTCGTATACATCAATTTCAGTATTTGAATGAATTATCATTTGAATATGTTTAATTAGCATTTCCTGATCCTCTTTTGAAACAGGATTACATTGATATTGCCGAAAACTTTTTATAATCATTTTCTCAATTAATTTTTCATTCATGTTTTTCCCCGCCTGTATGTATACATGTATTGTTTTATCCCGCATTAACTGCCCGTAAAAGCCCGATTGGTGAAGGCTAATAATCAGAGGAGGATGGACAAAATCCCCTCTGATTAAAGTTTCACTTTATTGTACTTGAAGTGAAATGAAAATACTACCATGCACCGTTTTTGTATAAAAATCCACTTATGTATATTGTTTTTCTAGTAAAATTAAGTTTTTAAAGTTTTTAAAATTTATAAATATTTAATTGACTCTATAAATATACAATATTATAATCATATTTAATTTAAAGAATCAATTTAAGGAGGAGCGTATGAAAGTCGCAATTATTGGAGCAACTGGATATGGAGGTATTGAATTAATTAGGTTATTAGAGCAACACCCATACTTCTCAATAGCATCTCTTCACTCCTTTTCGCAAGTTGGCGAGTGCATAGCGAATGCATATCCGCATTTGCGAAATGTTCTCGTTCATAAGTTGCAAGAAATTGATGTGGGTGAAATAAGGAAGGTAGCAGAGGTTGTGTTTTTAGCAACACCCGCAGGAGTATCGGCGGAGCTGACACCAAAATTATTAGAAGTCGATTTAAAAGTGATTGACCTATCTGGTGACTTTCGTATGATAGATCCTTCGTCATATGAAATGTGGTATAAAAAGCCAGCTGCAGAAGCAGAAATCCTTAGGAAAGCAGTATATGGATTAAGTGAATGGAAAAGGCCTGAGATTCAAAATACAAATTTAATTGCAAACCCAGGATGTTTTGCGACAGCCGCATTATTAGCGATAGCGCCGTTAGTACGTAGCGGAATGATTGAAGAAGATTCGATTATCATTGATGCAAAGTCAGGTGTATCTGGAGCAGGCAAAACTCCAACAACAATGACTCATTTTCCAGAGCTATATGATAACCTTCACATTTATAAAGTAAATCAGCATCAGCACGTTCCTGAGATTGAGCAAATGCTTGTAGAGTGGAATGATAAAGCGAAGCCAATCACATTTAGTACACATTTAATACCGATATCAAGAGGGATTATGGTTACACTCTATGCGAAAGTAAAACAAGAAATCAAAATGAAGCAACTTCAAGCGTTGTATGAAGAAACGTATCGCAACTCAGCTTTCATTCGAATTCGTTCTCAAGGAGAATTTCCGAGTCCGAAAGAAGTAAGAGGCTCAAATTATTGTGATATTGGGGTGGCTTACGATGAAAGAACAGAAAGAATTACAGTAGTTTCTGTAATAGACAATATGATGAAAGGCGCAGCAGGGCAAGCAGTTCAAAATGCAAATTTATTAGCGGGACTAGAAGAGACAACGGGTTTACAGCATATGCCGCTTTATCCATAAGGGGGAAATTATGATTAAAGCATCGTCTATTACAAAATTAGCAAATGGTTCAATTGTTACGCCGAAAGGCTTTTCGGCAATCGGTACTGCAAATGGTCTGAAAAAAGAGAAAAAGGATTTAGGTGCAATCGTTTGTGAGGTGCCAGCATCATGTGCCGCTGTGTATACAACAAATCAAATACAAGCAGCGCCGTTGCAAGTAACGAAGGATAGCATAGCAGCAGAAGGGAAATTACAAGCAATTGTTGTAAATAGCGGCATTGCAAATGCTTGTACGGGGATGAAAGGATTGCAAGATGCTTATGAGATGCGAACATTAGGAGCGGAACAATTTGGAATAAAAGAAAAATACGTCGCAGTCGCTTCAACAGGTGTAATTGGAGTACCTTTACCGATGGATATCATTCGAAAGGGAATTGAATCTCTTGTACCAACAAAGGAAGTAAGTGAAGCTCATTCTTTTTGTGAAGCAATTTTAACGACAGACCTTATAACGAAAGAAACTTGCTATGAGATGATAATTGATGGGAAAGAAGTGAAAATTGCTGGGGTCGCAAAAGGTTCAGGGATGATCAAACCGAATATGGCAACGATGCTTAGTTTTATTACAACAGACGCCAATATAGAGCATGAAGTATTGCAAACAGCATTATCACAAATTACGAATCATACGTTTAATCAAATTACGGTGGACGGAGATACTTCTACAAATGATATGGTCATCGTTATGGCAAGTGGATTATCAGAAATGAAAACGATGAATATGGAACATGAAGACTGGGAAACTTTCGTAGTTGCTTTACAAAAGGTATGTGAAGATTTAGCGAAAAAAATTGCACAAGATGGTGAAGGTGCTACGAAGTTAATAGAAGTAAACGTGT
Organism: Bacillus cereus group sp. BfR-BA-01316; assembly: GCF_022664195.1. Lineage (NCBI taxonomy): Bacteria > Bacillati > Bacillota > Bacilli > Caryophanales > Bacillaceae > Bacillus > Bacillus cereus group sp. BfR-BA-01316. Next base: position 7,954 of record NZ_JAKUGX010000002.1, on the reverse strand, counting down.
TAGGGGCTAGAACAAATGAAGAAGCAAAGAAAATTGCAAAACAAATAGTGGGTTCCAGTCTTGTGAAAACAGCGATATACGGTGAGGATCCAAATTGGGGACGAATTATTAGTAGCATTGGACAGAGTGAAGTAACTATTAACCCAAATGCAATTGATATCACTCTTCAATCTATCGCCGTATTAAAAAATAGTGAGCCTCAAATGTTTTCTGAAGAGGAAATGACAAAAAAATTACAAGAACATGAAATAAAAATTGATGTGTGTTTGCATTTAGGAGATGAAACGGGATCAGCTTGGGGCTGCGACTTAAGTTATGAATATGTGAAAATAAATGCTTGTTATCGTACATAAGGAGAGAGAAGATGAGTGATTATATTGTAGTTAAATGTGGCGGTAGCATGTTGAATCGAGTAAATAGTGTGTTTTTTGATTGCATAAAGAAATTGCAAAATAAGTATAAGGTTGTTATTGTCCATGGCGGTGGCACAGAAATTGATGCCAAGTTAGAAGACTCAAATATCAAGGTAGAAAAGAAGGATGGATTACGAGTAACGCCAAAAGAGGTTATGGATGTTGTTAAAATGGTACTATGCGGAAGTACGAATAAAAAATTCGTAATGAATTTACAAAAACATGATTTACTTGCGGTGGGGCTTTCAGGATGTGACGGTAATTTACTTCAAGTTCAACCTGTTGGCGAAGCGATAGGATATGTAGGAGAAGTAAGTTATGTAGAAACAGCCTTATTAAAAGGGTTGATTGATATGAATTATATTCCTGTCATTGCTCCAATCGGTATAAATGGTAATGAAGTTTATAACATAAATGCAGATACTGCTGCAGCTGGAATTGCATCCGCACTAGGAGCAAAAGAACTCATTTTTATAACGGACGTAGATGGAGTATTACACGAAGGAAGATTGGTAAAGAAAACGGATGAATATGAAATTCTTACTTTTATAGAACAAGGTGTCATTACAGGCGGGATGATTCCGAAAGTACAGGCGGCACTTACATCGTTAAAAATGGGAGTGAAAAAGGTTAGTATCGTAAATGGTACAAAGGATTTTACTAAGGTTACAGGAGAGTGTGTTGGAACTACGGTAACAAAAGGAGTGAGTATTATATGACAAGCCATCTTTTTCAAACGTATGGAAGAAGAAACATTGAAATACTAAGGGGCAATGGGGCGAAAGTTATCGATAAAAATGGTGAGCAATATTTAGATTTCACTTCTGGTATTGGCGTATGTAATTTAGGGCATTGTCATCCTACTGTTGTAAAGGCAGTAGAAAAACAACTTGGAAACATATGGCATATATCTAACTTATTTACGAGCTCCTTACAAGAAGGGGTCGCATCGTTATTAACAGAAGATACAGCGTTAGATTATGTGTTTTTTTGTAATAGCGGGGCGGAGGCAAATGAAGCGGCTTTAAAGCTAGCACGTAAGCATACTGGAAAATCTCTCGTCGTAACATGTGAGCAATCTTTCCACGGCAGAACATTTGGAACGATGAGTGCAACAGGGCAAGATAAAGTGAAAGAAGGATTCGGTCCATTACTTCCGTCTTTTTTACATACACCATTTAACGACAAACAAGCATTAGAGGAAGTAATGAATGAAGAAGTTGCGGCGGTAATGGTAGAAGTTGTTCAAGGAGAAGGAGGAGTAATATTAGCTGATCCATCCTTTTTGAAGGAAATTGAAAAACTATGTAATCAGTACAATGCTCTTTTTATTATAGATGAAGTACAAACTGGAATAGGCAGAACAGGAACACTATTCGCTTATGAGCAAATGGGAATAGGTCCTGATATCGTTACCATCGCAAAGGCGCTTGGGAATGGTATTCCAGTTGGAGCGATGATTGGCCGGAAAGAACTAGCTTCTTCTTTTACTGCAGGGTCACACGGTTCAACTTTCGGCGGGAATTATATTGCTATGACTGCAGCGAAAGAAGTATTGCAATTCATTAAGGAACAATCGTTTTTAAAAGAAGTACAGGAAAAGGGCGAGTACGTATTAAAGAAATTGCAAGAAGAATTACGACACGTTGAATGTGTTCAAAGTATTCGTGGTAAGGGACTTATGATTGGAATCGAATGTAAGCATGAGGTTGCAAATTTCATAGAACAATTAGAAAAAGCAGGACTTCTCGTATTACAAGCAGGGCCTAATGTTATAAGACTATTACCACCACTTATTGTAACGAATGAAGAGCTAGAACAGGCAGTATATATGATAAAAAAAGTGGTTTGTACAAAAAATGCATCAATAATATAAGGGGGAAATTTCATGTCAACTGTACAAGTACCGAAATTAAATACGAAAGATCTTTTAACGTTAGAAGAATTGACGCAAGAAGAAATCATTTCTTTAATTGAGTTTGCTATATATTTAAAAAAGAATAAGCAGGAGCCTTTATTACAAGGGAAAATATTAGGGCTCATTTTTGATAAACATTCAACTCGTACTCGCGTTTCTTTTGAGGCAGGAATGGTACAGCTCGGAGGGCATGGAATGTTTTTAAGTGGGAAAGAGATGCAAATTGGAAGAGGAGAGACGGTTTCAGATACAGCGAAAGTATTATCTCATTATATTGATGGGATTATGATACGTACATTCTCACACGCGGATGTGGAAGAGCTTGCGAAAGAATCGAGCATACCTGTTATTAACGGTTTAACTGATGATCATCACCCTTGCCAAGCGTTAGCAGATTTAATGACGATATATGAAGAAGTTCATACGTTTAAAGGAATTAAATTAGCTTACGTAGGTGACGGGAATAATGTATGTCATTCACTATTGTTAGCAAGTGCAAAAGTAGGAATGAATATGACTGTTGCGACTCCCGTAGGGTATGAGCCGAATGAAGAAATTGTAAAAAAAGCGTTAGCGATTGCAGATGAAACAGGGGCTGAAATTGAAATTTTGCATAACCCTGAATTAGCAGTAAGTGAAGCGGATTTTATATATACTGACGTTTGGATGAGTATGGGGCAAGAAGGAGAAGAAGAGAAATATACTTTATTCCAGCCATTCCAAGTAAATAAAGAGCTTGTTATAAATGCGAAACAAACATATCGTTTCTTGCACTGTTTGCCTGCTCATCGTGAAGAAGAAGTAACTGGAGAGATTATAGATGGGCCACAGTCTATCGTTTTTGAGCAAGCTGGTAATCGATTGCACGCTCAAAAAGCGTTATTAGTGAGTTTGTTTCAAACTACTGGAAAACCTTCCTAAAAAGGAAGGTTTTTTTATATTGAAATGTCGGATGTATATTTGGTTAATCATCTCTATATCATTTATAATAAAAAGAGAAAACTAAATTTGTTTTTCATATCATGTAAGGACATACTAGATAGAAAAAATATAGTTAAAGAGATGATAATTGTGAAGACAACTAAGAAGACATATTCGTTTTTTCAGCGAATGTGGAGAATATTAAAGTTTCAATATTTTAAGTTGCTCCGATCACCAGAAGGAGCAAAAAAAGTATCATTAGGTTTTGCTATTGGATTTGGGCTAGAAATGTTAGTAATTTATACGGCATCGCTCGTATATTTAATATTTTATCCAATTGTCAGGTTAGCAAAGGGATCTTTTCCAGCCGCAGTCATTGGTAATATTATTGGGAAAATATCGTTTCTCCCAGTATTTTTGTTTCCGTTTGCTTATGCGTTAGGGAAAACGATTTATCCATTTGATGTACAGAAAATACATCATAAACCATTTACGATATCAGATTTGTTTTCGAGCCATATTTTTACGATGTTAAAGAGCTTATTACAGAGTGAAATATATGTATTAATTGGTATGACGATAATAGGAATTGTGTTTGGGGTAATTTCATATTTCGTTGTGCATTATTTATATGAAAAGAATCGTAAGTTACGTTTGAAGAAAAGAAAGAAACAAGTGAGAGAACCACTTGTGCAAATATAAAGAATGTCACATTCATTTTCTCCTTTGAATATGTTTAAGAAAAAGGGGGAGAGAATGAATGTATTATTATTACGTATCTCAAGTATACTCGTATCCAACATATTATCCGATACATGATATGCGAAGACAATTTGGAGTGTATCAGCAACCACAGCAAGTGCCGCAACTACAACAACCTGAGCAACAGGTTACTCAAGAGAAAAAACCGTATTTAACGACATGGCCGTATTCAAATGTTTATTATGGTAATTATTACGAATCATAAAGCTGCTTCTATTTAGAAGCAGCTTTATGCGTTTGTTTTCAAAATTAAATTTTGAATGGTTTGAAGAGAATAAATGAGCTTTTCGCGCTCTTCCTCAGATAATGTTTGAAAATTTTCTTTTAGTTTGTCTAAAATGAATTGCTGATACTGACCTACTAGTAATTTCCCTTCAGCTGTTAGGGAAATTAAAATGACCCGTCGATCTTTTTCGCTATAATGACGCTCTATTAGTTCTTCTTGAATGAGTTTGTTTAATAGAGGGGTCATATTAGGCCGTGAAATCGCTAGCCGCTTGCCAATTTCTGAAACTGCTAATGTACCATTTTCATGCAAAAGCAGTAACACCTGTGTATGTGATGGCGGCATATGTCTTTGAGAAGAAAATTCTCCTGGAAGCATAAATTTGCGATAAAAAAGAGGCACTAGCGAAAGAAGATGATCAACAATACGTTCCCACTCGCGTGATTCCATATAACGGCCCCCTTCCACTATCATTGTAACAAAAAAGACAAGGTATAAAAATAGAATTGTTTCATGGCAGCCTTAATATTTGTAGGATAACACTTGCTTTGTAAATGAATTGGCAATAATCGCATAACCGCTATCATTTGGGTGTACTTGGTCAAATAGTAAATCTTTTTTATCATTCGATATTAATTTGCGAATTGGTAAAACGATCGACGGTTGATGTGCTTTTGAAATAGAATAAATAGAATCATTCCAACCATCTAAAAACATATCTGCATAACTTGCGATGGAGTCATCTAGTTGTAAAGGGTTATAGAGCTCAGAGAGAATGAGTAAAGCATCCGGATTTTGATCTCGAACGGTCTTTACAATAGTTTTTACATCCGTTTCAAAACGAGTTTTTTCTTTATTTAACATTTTAATACCATCAATAACACCTACATCACGATTTAAGCGAAATAAATTGTTTCCACCAATATTAATAGTAATGATATTGGCTTCCCTAATTTTTTGTTGTACTTCTTCTAACTGAACTTTTTTAACGAGACGATCTGTAGTGAGACCGTTTACACCGAGGTTTTCTACCGTAATTGGTTTATGAATTTGTCCTTCTAGTTGCTTAGAAGCTAATTCGGCAAATCCCCCTTGTGTAGACCCATATCCTTTGGCGAGTGAATCACCTAATACGAGATGATAAAAGGAGTCGTTCGTTTGCTTATCAATCCAACTCGGAGCAGATGTTTTTTCTGCTTTTCCTTCAGTTTCTTTTTGTTCTGTCTCATCGTTCTTTTCAAAATTAGAACAAGAAATGATTAGAAGGAGGAGACAAACAATTGTTAAGATGACTTTTTTCATAAATTCATCCTCCTTGTAATTGGTAATTGTATCATATTCAGCAGTATAAGCAATGTAAGGGCATATTATATATTTATGAAAAATTCACAATAACTTTACAGAAAATTTGTAGAAGTGTGTCAAAAAATATTGACGGTATGAAAGTACTTTAGATATGATAATGTCAGATAAGGTGAAAATCATCGCTCTAATAGAAGAAAAAGGTATGTGATTAGGGACTGATAGAGATTCATTTCATTATTTTGGGGTAATTGTATAAGGGGGATCTTTTGTGAAAAAGTCAAAAAAAATGCTAGCTGGAGCAACTCTTGCTATGGGCGTTATAGCGCCACAAGTCTTGCCAACAACAGTTCATGCGGAGGGAAAATCTGGGGAGAGTACAGTTAACTTACGAATTTTAGAAACATCAGATATTCACGTTAACTTAATGAATTACGATTATTATCAAACGAAAACAGATAATAAAGTGGGTCTCGTGCAAACTGCAACACTTGTTAATAAAGCACGTGAAGAAGCGAAGAACTCTGTCCTATTTGATGATGGGGATGCATTACAAGGAACGCCGCTTGGAGATTATGTGGCGAATAAAATAAACGATCCGAAGAATCCTGTTGATTCAAGTTATGTACATCCATTATATCGTTTAATGAATTTAATGAAGTATGACGTCATCTCTCTTGGGAATCATGAATTTAACTACGGTTTAGATTATTTAAACAAAGTGATTAGTAAAACGGAGTTCCCGGTTATTAACTCGAATGTTTATAAAGATGATCATGATGGTATTGAAGAGAACGACCAAAATTACTTTGAACCATATCATATTTTAGAAAAAGAAGTAGTGGATGAAGCAGGCCAAAAACAAACAGTGAAAATCGGTGTAATGGGATTTGTTCCACCTCAAGTTATGAACTGGGATAAAGCGAATTTAGAAGGAAAAGTAAAAGCGAAAGATATTGTTGAAACAGCGAAGAAAATGGTACCGAAAATGAAAGAAGAAGGTGCAGACGTTATCGTTGCATTAGCTCATTCAGGTGTTGATAAGAGTGGATACAATGTTGGCATGGAAAACGCATCGTTTTATTTAACAGAAGTTCCTGGTGTAGATGCAGTATTAATGGGACATTCACATACTGAAGTGAAGGATGTATTTAATGGGGTTCCGGTTGTAATGCCTGGCGTTTTTGGCAGTAACTTAGGTATTATCGATATGCAATTGAAAAAGGTAAACGGAAAATGGGAAGTACAAAAAGAGCAATCTAAGCCACAACTTCGTCCGATTGCTGATGGTAAGGGTAATCCATTAGTAGAATCTGATCAAAAATTAGTTAATGAAATTAAAGATGATCATAAAGCAACAATCGATTATGTAAATACAGCTGTAGGTAAAACGACAGCACCAATCAATAGTTATTTTTCACTAGTACAAGATGATCCTTCAGTACAACTTGTGACAAATGCACAAAAATGGTATGTAGAAAAGCTATTCGCTGAAAACGGGCAATATAGTAAATATAAAGGAATTCCAGTACTATCTGCAGGAGCACCATTTAAAGCAGGTGGCCGAAACGGTGCTTCATATTATACGGATATTCCAGCAGGGACGTTAGCAATTAAAAACGTAGCGGATTTATATGTATATCCAAATACATTATATGCTGTGAAAGTAAATGGAGCGCAAGTGAAAGAATGGCTTGAAATGTCTGCAGGTCAGTTTAATCAAATTGATCCAAAGAAAACAGATGAACAACAACTGGTAAATATAGGATATCCTACATATAACTTTGATATTTTAGATGGTTTAAAATACGAAATTGATGTGACGCAACCGGCGAAATATGATAAAGATGGAAAAGTTGTAAATGCAAATACGAATCGTATTGTAAATATGACGTATGAAGGTAAGCCTGTAGCCGACACTCAAGAGTTCATCGTTGCTACAAATAACTATCGTGGAAGTAGCCAAACATTCCCTGGTGTAAGTAAAGGGGAGGTTGTATACCAATCGCAAGATGAAACACGTCAAATCATTGTGAAGTATATGCAAGAAACACCAGTTATTGATCCAGCAGCTGATCAAAATTGGACATTTAAACCAATTGTTGCAGATAAATTAAATACAACATTTGACTCTTCACCAAATGCGCAAAAGCATATAAAGAAAGATGGGAAAATATCATATGTTGGACCATCTGAAAATGAATTTGCTAAATATGCAATTGATATAACGAAAAAGAACGAAGATGATAAGGAAACTGGTGGAGAAAATCCAACGACACCGCCAACAGGTGATGGAGGCAATGGAGAAAATCCAACGACACCGCCAACAGGTGATGGAGGCAATGGAGAAAATCCAACAACACCGCCAACAGGTGATGGAGGCAATGGAGAAAATCCAACAACTGTAAGTGA